>JAUYSF010000132.1 GCA_030696435.1 Desulfoprunum sp.
CCTGGCCTGGGAAGGCTGCTTTTTTTTGATTATCCCAAAAAGCATGACAATAGAGAGTGATGTGTTAAAAGAGATGGCCTTCTGATACGAACCCCTGCAATCAAATGAGATGCCCGTAGAACTCCCCAACTGCCATAAATGTCGGCATTACTATATCACCTATGATCCGGACAAGCCCTTTGGTTGCCGAGCCATGGGCTTTAAGAGTCGCAGGATTCCGGCCCAGGTGGTCTATGCCACCTCCGGGATCGTCTGCCAGCTCTTTTTGGTGAAATTGGTAGGAGATCCAGGTGGGAGCGGTAAACAGACAGGGTGATATGGCGATGACTGAAACAAAACAACGAGGTGGGGTGATAAAGGAATTTGTCGCTTCACTGGCCCGCGAGACTGTGTTGACCAGCTGGGAACTGATCAGAATAACGGTACCGATCATCATCCTTACCAAGATCCTCGAAGAGCTGGGGCTGATTGCTTCTCTGAGCACTTTGCTCTCGCCGGTCATGCAGATTATCGGTTTGCCCGGAGCCCTAGGGCTTGTTTGGGCCACGACCATGCTCACCAGCATCTATGGCGGGATAGCGGTATTTGTCTCCCTTGCTCCGGGAATCACCCTGACAGGGGCCCAGATAACCGTTCTCTGCTCCGTCATGCTCATCGCCCATTCTCTTCCCCTTGAGCTGAGCATCAGCAAGAAGGCCGGGGCTGGACTGCTGCCGATAGGGCTGCTGCGCGTCGGCGGCGCGATCTTCTATGGCTTTGTCCTGAGCCGTCTGTGCACCGTCCTACAGATCTGGCAGGAACCTGCAACCCTGCTTTTTCAGACAGCCGAAGTTGCCCCTGATATCTGGCACTGGGCGCTTAATCAGGTCGTCAATCTGGCCCTGATTGTCATGGTGATCTTCTGTATTGTTATTGTGATGCGTATTTTGCGGGTTATCGGCCTGCTCTCTCTCCTTGAGCGCCTGCTCTCCCCGGTTCTGCCCTTCTTCGGCATGAGCAAGCGGGCCGCTCCGGTGACGGTGGTCGGTATGATCATGGGGATCGGTTACGGTGGGGCCCTGATCATCCGGGAGACCTGTTCGGGGAAAATGGACAGGGAAGAAATATTCAACGCCATGGCCTTGATGGGGCTCAGCCACGCCCTTGTGGAAGATACCCTTTTAATGATGGCCATCGGTGGAAAACTCGGCGGCATATTTTGGGGGAGGATTCTCTTTTCACTTGGTATAGTATTTTTGCTCGTCCGCACGACGCGGTATCTTGCAGACAGAAAGACAAAGACAGCAATCAGGAAAATCTAACACAGCGGAAGGTATTCTCTCCGATTTACTATGATATTTTCGAAATTTGGCAAAAGACTTACCTGTGATGCGGGTATCCTCTCACTCATGGATGATCTGGGAGACAGCCAGTGCTCCGGTGATCAGGAAATGATTATGATGGGCGGTGGCAATCCCGGACATGTCCCGGAGTTCCAGGCCCTCCTTCGCCGGCATTTGGCGGCTATCTGTGACGATGCTAAGGCCTTTCAAAGCCTGGTTGGGGCCTACTCTCCCCCTCAGGGGGACATGGCATTTATCGCCAGCCTCGCCCGTTTGCTTAAAAAAGAGTATGGTTGGCAGGTGGAGCCGGAAAATATCTGTCTGACCAATGGCAGTCAGACCGCCTTTTTCATGCTCTTCAATCTCTTCGCCGGTCAGTTCCCGGACGGCAGTTGCAAAAAGATCTGTCTGCCTTTGGCCCCCGAGTATATCGGCTATGCCGATCTCGGTCTCTGTGATGATTTTTTTGAGACGACAAGGCCGAAGATTGAGTATATTGACGATATATTTTTTAAGTATCATATTGATTTTGAAGCACTGAAGGTTGGGGAGGATATCGGGGCCATCTGTGTTTCCCGGCCAACCAACCCGACTGGCAATGTCATAACTGATCTGGAGGTATCGACCCTTGCCGAACTGGCAAAGGCCCGTGGCATTCCGCTGATTATTGATAGTGCCTACGGTCTGCCCTTTCCCGGCATGGTCTTTACCGAGGCCAATCCCCACTGGGACGAAAATACCGTTGTCTGCCTTTCCTTGTCAAAACTCGGTCTGCCGGCGGTCCGAACCGGTATTATCATCGCCCGAAAAGAGGTCGTCAGGGCCCTGGCCAGCATGAATGCCATCATGTCCCTCTCACCTGGCAGTTTCGGGGCTGTTCTGACCCAAAGGCTCATTGAATCGAGTGAGATCATCGAGCTGAGCCGCAATTTGATGACCCCTTTTTATCGGAACAAGATGGAAAAGGCGGTGGCCTGTGTACAGAGGGAGTGTGCCGGAACCCCGTATCGGATACACAAACCGGAGGGTGCGATGTTCCTCTGGTTGTGGTTTGTTGGACTGCCGATTTCCAGCCTCGAATTGTATCGACGCTTAAAAAACGAGGGGGCGCTGGTGGTGTCCGGGCATTATTTTTTCCCGGGTCTGAAGGGTGAGTGGCAGCATAAAAATGAATGTATCAGAGTTACCTATTCCCAAAATGATCAGGATGTAGCCAGGGGCATTGCCATTATCGGCAGGGAAGTCAGAAAGGCCTATGAAGAGATGGGTCGATAAGGAGTATCGCATGAAAAATCGGAGGTCTGCTGATTTATGAAACATGCATTGCAGATAGGTCTAGTTGCCCTACTCTTGTCGTTCCCCTTCCTGATCCAGGCAGAGTGTCTGGAGGGAGACTGCCAGAACGGTAAGGGGGTATTTCTTCAAAAAGATGGTCGCCGCTATGAGGGGGATTTTCAGAAGGGAATGATCAACGGTACGGGTACTGTAGTCTACCCGGACGGACTTCGGTATTCCGGGCAATGGCGGAATGGTAAATTTCACGGCAAGGGCCAGCTGACTGACCTGAAAGGAAGGAAGTATGAGGGAGATTTTCAGGACAATGTCATTCAGGGGAAAGGGACCTTGATCCGTGGAGATGGAACGCAGTATATCGGCGACTTTAACCTTGGTCGATTTGATGGCGATGGCATCCTTTTCTATCCGGATGGCCGGGAATACAAGGGATCTTTCCGCAACAATATCGTAGATGGTCAAGGTAAACTCACCTACCCTGATGGAACCTGGTATGAAGGGATGTTCAAAAATGGCAAACCTGAGGGGAGAGGGACACGTAAATACCTCGATGGTGGTAGCTCTACCGGAGATTTTCTCGGCAATGCCCGCCAGGGATTTGGCGTATATACTGCCCCGGATGGGGTAGAGATGGAGGGCAGCTTTACCCATGACAAGCTGAGCGGCAAAGGAATCCTGCGCTATCCCGACGGACGCATCTATCAAGGAGAATTCAAGGATAACCTCAGGTATGGCCAGGGAAAGATGCAATATCCTGACGGCTCCTGGTATGAGGGTGACTTTGCCTATAACCAGGAAGAGGGTAAGGGGATTCAGCAGGATGCCGACGGCAGCCGCTATGAAGGAGAATTTTCCCACGGCAAGCGCAACGGCAAGGGGAAATTGACCCTTGCTGATGTTGGTGTCTATAAGGGTGATTTTGTCAGTGACGTGATGCATGGTGAGGGGAAAATACGCTATGCGGATGGCAAAAAATACAGCGGGCCCTTTTTAAACGGCAAGCCTGCCCCAGAATCTGCTCCTGAAAAAACGCCGGCTATAGCCAAGACTTCCAGCAAAGCTGAAGTGCCGGACTGGCTCCTTCAGCCTGAGGACGAGGTGAAAGACAATGTGGCGGTAGTCGAAAAAAGAGCCAAGACGAGCCCGAAAGCAGCCCGGGAAGCCGGTGGGCAGGACGAGTATCGTTTTGCAGCCGGGCGTATTTATAAGGGAAAGAGCAGCACGGCGATGAACGGCAAGGTTCAGGTCGTTTTTCCCGATGGCCGGGTCTATGAGGGAATGGCCAAGGATGGGCTTATGCATGGTTCCGGCTCTTTGTTGTTGCCGGGTGGCGATACCTATAAAGGCGAATTTTCTCAGGGTAAATTCGAAGGCAAAGGCACTTATCAATATACTGATGGTCGTAAATACAGCGGAAATTTCAAGGATGGACTGAAGGATGGCCAGGGGACCTTTGCCTACCCCGACAACACCCAGTATGTCGGCGGATTTCAGGCCGATCTTTTTTCGGGTAAAGGGGAATACAGCTTTGCTGATAACAGTCACTATTCCGGTCAGTTCAAACATGGCAGTTTCAATGGCCGGGGCACACTCAAATACCCCGATGGATCAGTCTATACAGGAGAATTTAAAGATGATCTGCCCCACGGTAAGGGCGGGCTGATAGCCAAGGATGGCAGTAAGTTTACAGGTGAGTTCAAGAGTGGCAAAAGAGACGGTCAGGGGCGACTGAAGATGAAAACCGGCAAGATCTATGAAGGGCTCTTCCGCAATGACAAGTTTGTCGGCAACAAATAAGGCTGTCTCTTCTCAATAAATACAATATTAACAAGGCAAGAGGTATGAAGGGCAATGCGTTGGAGTTATAAAACGATACTATATGAACTGAAGAAAGAGGGCCTATTGGGGAGCGCTTTTCTCGATGAATCAGAGATCGAACTATCTTTGAATGAATTCGGGGCAACCGGCTGGGAACTCATTTCCATGCTGGAGACCCGTGATGGCATTATTGCGGTATTTAAACAACCCTTGGGACGGCTGAGTGCTCAGCCTGTTTATCAGGAGCAGGAAGAGAATAGCCGGGTGATCAGTGCGCCGCAGCAACCACAGGTAGTACGCGAGGTAGTACGAGAGAGGGAGCCCGTATTGCGTGAGAGCGAACCGATAATCCGGGCAACAGAACAAACCAAAGAGAAAGCCGAACCGGTTTCCGGAATCGGTTCGATCCGTATCGAATAGACCGCCGAAGGACGGCAGTGCAGGGCTCGTTTGGCTTTTTTCGTCTCAACGAGACCCTGCGCTGCTTGCTCAGGACCAGGAAGGGGAATTATCCGAGATGGAAAAAGGTCCCGACCTGGTACACAATAACCGCCATGATAAAGGCGAAGAAGGTATTAAAGACCATGGAAAAGAGCGCCCATTTCCAGGAGGCCTCCTTGGCAATACAGACAACTGTCACAAAACAAGGGGCATAAAACATAATGAAGACAAGGCAGGCCACCGCTACCACCTTGTTCCAGTTTGCATCTTTTTGTAGCCTCTTGCCGAGAGAATCTGATTCTTCCGCCGCAACCTCGCCCATGGAATAAGCCGTTCCCAGGGTCGATACGATGACCTCCTTCGCTGCAAACCCTCCCACTAGGGCAATATTGGTCCGCCAGTCAAAACCCGCCAGACGGGAGATCGATTCAAGGGAAATACCGATTTTTCCCGCCAAGGAATACCTCAAACCTGCTTCTGCCTGTTGTCGTTCCAGTTGTGTCAATTGCTCTGAGAGGGCCGCTGCCTGGTCAGAGAGATCGGCCTTCCCTGCTTTCAATTCCGTAGCTGCTTTTTCCGGAAATCCGGCCGTAATGGTCTGACGTTGTTTGTCGAAGTCAGCCAGTTTATCTTTTGTCAATCCCGGGAATGTCATTAAGGCCCAGAGGAGGATGGATATCCCGAGTATAACGGTTCCCGCCTTCTTGATATATTGCCAGGTCCGCTCCCAAGTGTGGATGAATAGACCTCGCATGGTCGGGAAGCGGTAGGGGGGAAGTTCCATGACAAAAGGCGTTGGTGCACCCCTCAGAACGGTTGAGCGGAGTAGTTTCGCCGCAAGCAGGGCCACGGTCCAGGCCAGAAGGGTGAAGAGGAACATGTATATGGCCTTATTCTCACTGAAAAATGCGCCAATTAGTAGGGCAAGGACCGGCAATTTTGCGCCGCAGTTCATGAGTGGCACAGTCAGCAAGGTGGCCATCCGTTCTTTGGGGGAACGCAGGGTCCGTGTGGCCATCACGCCGGGGACCGCGCAACCACCGGCGATACCACCTGAGACAATAAAGGGCATGACGGATGAGCCGTGCAGGCCGAAGATTCGGAAGATCCGGTCCATCATGTAGGCCACGCGGGCCAGATAGCCTGAGTCTTCAAGGATGGCGATGCCGAAAAACATGAACATGATGAGCGGCACAAAACCCAAAACACCGCCGACTCCGTCGACAACGCCTGAGACGATCATGGATTTGACAGGACCGTCAGAGATTGTTTTGTCAATAAATTCAGACAACAA
>JAUYSF010000138.1 GCA_030696435.1 Desulfoprunum sp.
GAGAGCGGCATATCAGTCCGGCGCACCTCTTCTCTGAGGAGTGGCAGGATTTGCAGGGCCACCTCGTTGCTCTTCTTCTTGACCTCCAGGTACGGATCGAGACAGCCAGTAACCTTTGCTATGGTGGCATAAACTCTGATCGCATTGGCCGGCGGTGTCATTGTCATATCGAGGTCCGACAGCAGGGCGGCTACCGCAGTAACCACGGCATATTGCCTGTCGGCCGGAGCCGAACACACCCTGGCCACCTGCAGGGCCTGTCTGAGAAAGCATGCCAGGCAATCAACAGAAGTTTTCATAGGAGATACCCCTCACGCACATTACGAAGTGAAGCAAAGATCGAGGACTTCGCCTCCGGCTCCTTCTCATAAATCTCGGCGAGGATCTGCCGCACCTTTTCCCTACGGGTATTGCCGGCCAGCGGACAGAGATTATCCACCGCCGTAAGGCCTATTCTCTCAGCAATCTCAACCACCTCATGCTTTTCAAGATAAGCCATTGGCCTGATCAGGGCAAGCTTGCCGCCAAAGAGTTCTTGTTTCGGGACCATGGTGGAGATATTTCCACTATAGAGCATATTAAGGAAAAAAGTCTCAACCAGATCATCCTTATGGTGCCCCAGGGCAATCGTCGTACAACCTCGCTGGCGGGCCACATCAAAAAGCTGGCTGCGCCTGTTTCTGGCGCAACGGAAGCAGGTTCGCTCCTCCTCTGCCAGGGTCCAGGCCTTTTCAACACTGCAGTCAATACCTATTTCCGTAAGCTGCCGGCTTATCTGATCCACAGGCCGTACCTCTCCTGGATGCCGACGCCAGAACTCATTGTCAACAGTTACCGCCTGCAGAGTATAGTGTATAGGGGCTTTTTTCTGCCAGAATTTCAAGAGCCAGGCGAGGACCAGACTGTCAACTCCACCCGAGACTGCGATCAAGACCCGGTCACCATCGGCCAGCATCGCATAATCATGCATCGCCTGGCCTATCCGGCGGTTGATATGGGAGGGGAGGATTTGGCAATCCATCATGGATGATATTCCTAAAAAGTAGACAAAAGAACGCCCGCCGGCTTGCCTGTGACAATGCCGCGGGCGTTCTTGCACGCAAAAAGGAGATATTGAAAAATTACTTAGTCAGATACGGACAGTTGGCGAGCCGGTCATGGATGCCGCGGGTAACCAGACTCTCGACGGAAATCCATTTAAATCCCCGACTCTGGGCCTTATTGAAGGTAAGGATGTTACTAAGTAGAGATTCCTGTGTTTCATCAAAATCGGTCGACCACAAGACGGCCTTGGTCTTCACATCAACCAATCGCATCTGGAAGGAGGCCGATGCCGGAGATTCGGCAGCGAGCTCGCCGCCAACCCTCTGGCGATAGCGATTGACCGTAATCATAAGTACTGCATCACAGTGCAGGACGCTGCCAAGGTGTTTGATGACGTCGGTGGCTGCAAACTCGGAATCTTCCTTCATCAGGTCTTCAATCTGCCGGGAATTGAGAACCCGGACATTTCTGAAATCAGTCGTTTCCTGATTCATGGTGATATCAACGAGGCCTGCACCTTTTCTCAGGGCATCTCCCCCACCATTGCCGGATTCACCACCTTTGTCGGAAACCGTTTCGGCCGGCAGCACTACTATCGAGGCCAGGGGTTGCATATTTTTGGCTGAGGAATCTGCCCCGCCGCCTTTTTTAACGGAGCAGGACACTTGAGAAAACACCAGACCACAGAGCAGCACTAGAGAAATAAAATTGAATGATATCTTCACAGAAAACCTCATAATTGTTGAATCGATTGTAATATCAGCGCTCTTCAGCCGACCAATTTCACAGACATCCCTTCGACGAAAGTGCGCCACGGACCTGTTTCGACAGAGCACAAGCCTGATCCATGGCCCTGGCCAGCCCTTTGAAGACCGCTTCAAGGATATGGTGCGTGTTCTCGCCATGGAGCATATCGACATGCAGCGTTATGCCTGCATGTTGACTGAATGCCCTCAGAAATTCTTTCCCCAGGCTGGTGTCGAATGTCCCGACCTTTTCATTAGCAAGGGCCACCTGATAATGAAGACATGGTCGATTGGACAGATCAACAACCACTCGGACCAGCGCTTCATCCATGGGCATGTAACAGCTGCCATATCGGTTGATCCCCGCCTTGTCTGCAAGTGCCTTACTAAAGCCTTGCCCAAGGCAGATACCGACATCCTCGACGGTGTGATGATCATCAACCTCGGTATCGCCCTTGGCGGTGAGGATCAGATCAAAAAAACCGTGTACTGTGAAGAGGGTAAGCATATGATCAAGGAACGGGACACCCGAATCGATTTTCGCCTGGCCACTGCCATCCAGCGCCAACTCAAGCCTGATTTCCGTCTCCTTGGTTTTCCTTTCAACACTACCCGATCTTTTTTCCTGCTTTTTCATGGTTCCTTCCTAATAATACGACTCTTTCCCAAGCCCTTTCCGACAGAGCCGACAGCAAGAGATGCCAAGACTCAGTTTGACATTTCATTTTGGCAAGGAATCTGTTATATATTGAAGCAACATTGTACTCTATTGTCGTGAAAGCATCTCTATTTTTTCAGGGTTGCCGCCGATAAAAAATCTGTAAAACCTCAGAACAGACAGTTTTTTTATTGACACCCTCCTTGTGATTATGTAAATAGGGGCCTGTTTTGACAAAAACAAACAGCGGGAATAACTCAGTGGTAGAGTGCAACCTTGCCAAGGTTGAAGTCGCGAGTTCGAATCTCGTTTCCCGCTCCAGATAGACTCTAAAAGGTTCGACCTGGTTCGAGCCTTTTTTTATTAATTGAATGTTGAGGAACACAATGAAGACCTATCTTGCTCCGATCGACGAGATCGAGAAAAAATGGTACGTTGTCGATGCAGAGAACAAAGTACTGGGACGCTTGGCTTCCGAGATAGCTTCCCGGCTCCGCGGCAAACACAAGCCTACATTTTCAGCATTTATGGATAATGGCGATTTTATTGTCGTCACCAACGCGGACAAAATCCAGCTTACCGGTAATAAATGGGCTGACAAAATGTATTATCGCCACACCACCTACATGGGCGGTCTCAAAGAGGCAACCGCCAAAGAACTTATGGCCAAGCATCCCACCGACCTTGTCATGTTTGCCGTAAAAGGTATGCTGCCAAAAAACAAACTGGGTGCGGCTCAACTGAAAAAACTCAAGGTTTATGCCGGCCCCAACCATCCCCATGCTGCGCAGCAACCAACAGTTCTAGATATTTAATCTTGGAGATTATGACCATGGCTTTAGCCCGTTTTTATGCCACAGGCAAGAGAAAGACCGCCGTAGCCAGAGTATGGCTTACTCCTGGTACAGGAAAAGTAGTTGTCAACCAGATTGACGCTGACGCCTATTTCGGCGGCACCTTCAAGACCCCAAAAATCGAGAAACCTTTCAAAGTCACGGACAATTCCGAGAAATTCGACGTCCTGGCAACACTGAAAGGTGGTGGCAAAGCCGCCCAGGTTGAAGCTCTGGCCCATGGCATCTCCAAAGCTCTCCTGGATGTGGATCCGGAGAACAGGCTTGCCTTGAAGCGATCCGGCCTCCTCACCCGCGACTCGAGGATCAAAGAGCGCAAGAAATATGGTCAGAAAGGCGCACGAGCCAAGTTCCAGTTCTCCAAACGATAATTTCAAAAGCGGCAAGGCCTGCACTGTCGGCTCGCCGGAGACAGGGCAGCTTGTGGAAAATAGCAGTAAGGATGCAAGGGAATAACAGATGTGCTGTTATTCCCTTTTGTCGTTTTCAGAAAAACCCTTTCTCCACCCCCCAGGCATCTGCCTGTTGGTTACCCATGAAACCCGGCAGGCAGATGATTACTGCAAAACTTTTTTCATCCTGAAGGTACCCCCATGCTGAATGTCACAATAATTGGTGCTTCCGGCTATACAGGTGTCGAACTTGCCCGTATTCTCTGCAATCATCCCGACATCCACCTCAGAATGGTTACTTCCAGGCAGTACGCCGGCAAACCCCTTTCTCAGGTATTTCCCAATCTCCGGGGCAAAGTCGATCTGCTCTGCGAAAACCCCTCTCTTGAAGAACTCTGCCGCAGTGCGGACCTTTTCTTTACTGCTGTTCCCCATAAAACTGCCATGGACCTTGTCCCCCAATTACGGCAGGCAGGGAAAAAAGTTATCGATCTCTCGGCTGATTTCCGGATCAGAGACGTGGCCGTCTATGAAAAATGGTACCAATCTCATTCCTCGGCCGAATATCTGCAAGAGGCAGTCTATGGTCTACCTGAACTCTACCGATCGGCTATTGCCACAAGTAGTCTCATTGCCAATCCCGGCTGTTATCCGACTTCAATTATCCTCGGCCTTGCCCCACTCCTGAAGGCTGGTGCCATTGCCCCGGAAACGATCATAGCTGATTCGAAATCGGGTGCTTCCGGTGCAGGCCGCTCAGCCCAGATAGGCAGCCTCTACTGCGAAGTGACCGATGGTTTCCGCGCCTATAAAGTTGGTGGTACCCACCGGCACACCCCGGAGATCGAACAGGAGCTCAGCCTACTCTGCGACCAAGACATCAAAATTACCTTTACCCCGCACCTGCTGCCCATCTCTCGTGGCATTCTGAGCACAGTCTACGCCCAACTGCGACCGGGATTCACTTCAGAGGCGATAATCCAGGGACTGTACGAAAACATGTACGCACACGAACCTTTCGTCAGAATACTCCCTTTGGGTAATTTGCCTGCTACTCAGTATGTACGTGGCTCAAATTACTGTGATATCGCCTTTAGCCTTGATGAGCGCACGGGCCGGATCATCGTCCTTTCGACCATTGACAATATCGTCAAAGGGGCAGCCGGTCAGGCTGTGCAGAACATGAATATCATGTGCGGTTTTGCCGAAACAGCAGGACTGGAAATGGCCCCTTATTTCCCCTGAATAGCAGGGAAAAGACTCTCTCCGCCCACCTGATGTGAGTCAATCATGCGAAATATCAGACTCCTCATTGCCTTTGATGGCACAGGATACAATGGCTGGCAAAGGCAAAAATTCGATGCAACGGTCCAAGGAGAGATCGAGGACCGGCTGGCGCTGATGACCAAAGAGGTAATCTCACTACATGGGGCAGGCAGGACTGACGCCGGAGTGCATGCAGAAGGAATGGTCGCAAATTTTCTCAGCGAAAGTCGGATTTCCTGCCCAACTTTTTTTCAGGGGCTTAATTCCCTTCTTCCCGGTGCTATCCGCATTCTCCAAGTGAGCGAGGAATCGCCCGATTTTCATGCCCGTTTCTCGGCCAAAGGTAAGCACTACCAATACACTATCAGTACAGACCCGGTATTGATGCCAGCCGAACGGCTCTATTCCCTTCATGTCCCCTTACCCCTCGACGAAGCGGCATTGTCAGAGTGTCTTGCATGCCTGATCGGGACCCATGATTTTGCCTCCTTTGAAAACGCCGGTTCACGGGACAAGACCAGACCCAACAGCCGTGGTTCGGTCAGGACACTCTCTCTGGCCGATGGGCGTAAGACGGGGAACCATCGATACACATTTTCATTTATCGGTGATGGCTTTCTCAGGCAGATGGTTCGGAATTTGGTAGGAACACTGCTGGAGGTTGGCCTTGGAAGAAGGACCGTTGAAGGCTTTCAACACTCTCTCGCGGCTAAAAAGAGATCGACAGCCGGGCCTTCAGCCCCACCCCAAGGGCTTACCCTGAAAGAAGTATTCTATTGAGGTTGAACTCGAGCGACTTTCGCGGCAGGCTCAAGTCACCCCTGCTTCTTCTGGGATGAGTGCCGAGCCAGGAGGGACTGTAGTTTCCAGGGGGAGGAGAGACAGACTCGCTCCTCATTACAGGTGGACATTACATCACAAAAATTCAAAAATTCGGCATGCGCATCACTGATTTCTTTATCGTTGCGAGAGATGATCTGCAACTGACGTTTCATATCAATCCCTTCCACCCGCAGGCTCTTGAGCCAGCCGTTCTCCACCTCTCGGCAGACGCAAAGCGCTGAAAGGCAGGCGATTCCCGCTCCTGCCTCGACAGCCCTTTTGATGGCCTCTGGATGGCCCATTTCCATAACCACACTCACATCGTTGATGTAATCCTTCATCTTTTCGCGGAAGATCGCATCGGTGCCTGAGCCTTTTTCCCTGAGTATCCACTTCCTGTCCTTGAGGTCCCGTTTGACATCAAAGACCTCATTATGGGCCAGAGGATCTGTGGCCCCGACCAGGACAACCAGTTCATCCTGAAACCAGGGGCGGACCCTCAATTCCTTATTCTTTGATAGCGGCCCTTCAACAAAGCCGATATCCATTTTCCCGTCTAAGATGAGTTTCTCGGCATACCCGGTATTGTAAACCAGAAGATTTACCTGGACTCTCGGATGCACCCTTCTGAAGGCGCCGACAAGATAGGGCAGGATATAATTCCCCAAGGTGGTACTGGCAACTATATCGATATGCCCCTCGAGTGTGTCATTGCGCTCGGACATGATTGTCTCGATATTGCTGACCTGGCAGGTAATATCTTTTGCCAGGGGCAGGAGATAGCGGCCACGGGCATTGAGGAGCAGACTTCTGCCGTGTCGATCGAAAAGAGAGCCACCCAACTGATTCTCTAACTCGGCCAGAGCCATACTCACTGCCGATTGGGTGACAAAAAGTTTTTTGCTGGCCTTGGTAACCTGCGCAGTCTCAGCAACTGCAATAAATATCTCTAACTGTCTCAGTGTGATAGACATATGTCTTCCCGCTGTTCAAATAATTTGATAACAAGTATCTTATTTGCTTGTTTTACGCTTGCGCATCATAGCATGTATAGTCAGTTTCTCAAGGTTTTTCGCGGAAGTTTTATGCGGAAGTTTTGCGCGGATGGCTGTTCTATTTCGCGCAAAAAAAATTATAACACAATATGGGATTAAAATTGACCAAATCACCATCGTGCGGTAATTTCAGTACATTAATTTAGTATTGACACCCATTAAACATTATTTTAAATTCTATATATCATTATTATTGAATAAATAAAACCTGTCCAATTGTCCGTATCGCTGGTATACAAACCTGAAATACCAACCGCAAGGAAATGCAATATGGAACCACAGTTCACCGAATTTCTCTATCGAGACGATATCCTCTGGATAACCGCCTTCACCCTTGGCGGCCTGGCATTCGCCCTCGGGCCAATCGCTATCGTCTACCTGTTAATGCCCCGCAAAACCCGTCAGATCAGCAACAAAGCCAGTCAAGCTATTGAGTGTGGCATGGACCCCATAGGCGATAGCTGGATCCGCTACGGGGTTGTCTTTTATCTCTATGCCCTCATTTTTCTCGCCTTTGATGTCGACGTTCTCTTTCTTTTTCCTGTAGCTCTGGCATACAATGACGCTATGTTCGCCTACCGGGATTTAGTCGAAGTATTTCTTTTTGTTGCGATTTTATCACTTGCTGTCATCTATGCATGGATCAAGGGAGTATTCAGGTGGGAACGGAAAACATACCTTCGGCGTTAGTACAGTTTGCCACAGCTGACAAACTCATAAACCTGGGTAGGGCCAACTCTCTCTGGCCTTTGACCTTCGGCATTGCCTGTTGCGCCATCGAGATGATGGCCGCCGGTTGCGCACGTTTTGATCTGGCCCGATTCGGGGCTGAGGTCTTTCGTCCCTCCCCCCGCCAGAGCGATGTCATGATCGTGGCCGGCACGATTTCCAAAAAAATGGCCCCCGGGATCAAGACCCTCTACGACCAGATGCCCGAGCCCAAATGGGTAATTGCTATGGGAAATTGCGCAATATCCGGCGGTCCGTTTGTCTTCGAAGGTCAGTACGGCATTATTGAGGGCGCGGATCAATTTCTGCCGGTTGACATCTATATCCCCGGTTGCCCACCCCGTCCCGAGGCCCTGATTGAAGGAATCATCGAACTCGAACACAAAATCACCGGATGGAGAAGATGGCCGAAAGTCAAGGCCGAGTAAGTGCAGCCCAGAGGAAACAGACCTCAGTTTCTCTCATCAGGACATACATATGATAATCAAAACTGTAAAAAAGAAGCTGTTCGATCTCTTCCCTGATCAGGCCGAAACAGCCCCTCAAGTTGATGAAACTGGTGTTTCTGACGAGCAGCAGGTACCCGAAGGTAAGATTGACAAGAAAGTGCCGGCAGCGATCCGCCTCAATGGTGTTTTGGAATGCAACTATGCCGAGCACGGATACCATCTTGATGCTCAGCTTTCCTCGGAACAACTCCTCCCAGCCGTAACACTCCTCTTTGAATCCGGCTTTTTTATCGAGACCATTACCGGTGTTGATTGGATCAAAGAAGATCAGATAGAGGCTGTGTATGATTTCAGCCGCTATGATTTCGACCTCTGCCGGGTGGTCCTGAGAGTCCGGACAGCTCGAACCACGCCGATCCTGCCGACCATCACCGAAATCTACAGCGGGGCAAACTGGCATGAACGTGAGGCTCACGATTTTTTCGGAATCGTCTTTAAGGGCCATCCCCACCTCATCCCGCTGCTTCTCCCTGAAGACGCTCATTTTCACCCTCTCTTAAAGGATTTCAAGGCATGACTGAGCCAATTATCCTGCAATCGGATGAGACCTTTGTTCTCAACGTCGGACCGCAGCATCCGGCCACCCATGGGGTGCTCCGGGTCAAGATGACCATGGACGGTGAGTATATTTATGATGCGGAAACGGTCATCGGCTACATTCACCGCATGCATGAGAAAATGGCCGAAAACCGGACCTACTCCCAGTATCTGCCCAATCTCAGTCGGCTCGACTACCTCTCGGCCATGGCCTATTGCCATGGCTATGTCCTTATCGTCGAAAAGGCCGCCTCCATTGAGGTGCCGGAGCGGGCCGAGTATATCAGGGCCATCACCGTCGAACTGAACCGCATTTCCTCACACCTCGTATGGTTCGGGGCCTTTGTCCTCGATCTCGGAGGTTTTTCCCCATTGATGTACGCCTTTGATGACCGTGAACAGATTCTCGACCTGCTGGAGGGGATCACCGGTTCACGGCTGACCTACTGCTATTTTCGCTTCGGCGGCCTCTATAATGATATCGATGACGAATTCATCCAAGGCACGCGGCAGTTCATTATACGGATGCGCAAGGCCTTGAAGATGTACCGTAAACTGGTCACCAAAAACATCATCCTGATGAAACGTCTCAAGGGCATCGCCCCGATTTCAGTTGATATGTGCCAGCGCTACGGGGCAACCGGACCGGTAGCCCGCGGTTCCGGCATCAACTATGATGTGCGCAAAAACGAGCCCTATTCCGTCTACTCCGAGTTTGACTTTGACATTCCGGTCTTCACTGAGTGCGATTCCTATGCCCGCTACAACGTCCGGATGGAAGAAATGGAACAATCACTCAGGATTATTGAACAAGGACTCGACAAACTGCCTGATGGTCCCGTCAATCCGGAGAAAAAACTCAAGGCCATAAAACTGCCGGTGGGAGATTATTACGCAGCGGTCGAGGCGGGCCGCGGCAGTTTTGGTATCCGTATTGTCAGTGATGGCGACAAGAATCCCTACCGCCTCAAACTCCGTACCCCCACCTTTTCAAATATGCATCTCTTTGATGAGGCCTGCCGCGGCATGTTGATCTCTGACGCCTTGGCCTTCATGGGCAGTCTGGATCTGGTTATCCCCGAGATGGACAGATAAGGGTAAACAATATGACTCTCACATTCCTGAATGTCTTTATAGCCGTCCTCATCGCCATCGCCTTCGTCGCTGCTAATGCCGCCTACTTGGTCTGGTGCGAACGCAAAGGTGCCGGATTCATCCAGCGCCGTCCCGGTCCTGTCGAAAATGGCCCATGGGGCCTGCTGCAACCACCGGTTGACGGAATCAAACTGATGACCAAGCAGTTGCTGATCCCCGGTGGTGTCGATAAAATCGTCTTTATGGTGGCCCCAGTCCTGGCCATGTTCCCAACTATCATCAGCTTTGTCACCATCCCCTTCAGCGAAAAGATCGTGGCCCATAACATGAACATCGGCCTGCTGATGATCTTTGTTTTCGGCTCGATGAGCGCCATGGCCCTACTCATGGCCGGTTGGAGCTCACGCAATAAATACTCGATGATTTCCTCGATCCGCGCCGTCTCCCAAGCCGTGGCCTATGAAATCCCGATGCTTGTGACCGTGATCACGATAGTCATGATCACAGGTTCCATGGATCTTATGGAGATTGTCCACAGACAGAGTGGCGGTTTTTGGCACTGGAATGTCTGGCCACTGCAGAATGGACTTTTTAATATTCTCATGCCGATTTCCTTTCTGATCTTCTTTGTCTGTTCTCTGGCTGAGACCAACCGTGCCCCCTTTGATCTCGGCGAGGCTGAGAGTGAGCTGGTTGCCGGTTTTCATACCGAATATTCAAGTATGGGATTCGGCTTATTCTTCATGGGAGAATATGCCAATATCGTGATCGGAGCCTGCCTCACCACCATACTTTTTCTCGGAGGCTGGGACTGTCCCTTCGGCCTCTTTCCCGGTGTCTGGTGGTTTCTTCTGAAAGTGTACTGCCTCATCTTCACCTTTATCTGGATCCGCTGGACCTTTCCCCGCACCACGATCTACAGCCTGCTCAATCTCTCATGGAAGGTCTTGATACCGATTTCTCTCTTCAACCTGCTACTCACAGCGGGTCTCTTGAAGGTGTTTTAATCATGCACAAATATTTTAGCGAACTG
>JAUYSF010000221.1 GCA_030696435.1 Desulfoprunum sp.
CGGGAACGAATGGCCGGGCTTAAAAGCCTGGGCCCAGACCGTTCTGCCGATGGGTAATGACCGCGGCACGAAACACTTTGTGGTGGAACTGGCGGTCGATTTCGCCCCCGGCAGCGATTCCGAGTGGCTGTCGCTGCGCAGCCTTGTCGGCATGATCGACGACGATCACTTCAACCAGTGGGGCAAGGCCGCGCAGATCCTACACTGGCATAAGACCCACCAGTATTGTGGGCAGTGCGGTCATGAAACGGTGGGGCAGGAGACGGAGCAGGCCAGGATCTGCCCGATCTGTGCGCTGTCGTGGTACCCGCGGATCTCCCCGTGCGTCATCGTCCTGGTCACCCGTGGCGAAGAACTGCTGTTGGCCAGGTCACCACGTTTCAGGGAAGGGATGTTCAGCACCCTGGCCGGATTTGTCGAACCGGGCGAATCTCTGGAAGCGACCCTGCATCGAGAAATAGCTGAAGAGGTTGCGATCCGTATCAAAAATATCCGCTACTTCGGCAGTCAGCCCTGGCCTTTTCCGCATCAACTGATGCTCGGCTTCTTTGCCGAATATGACTCGGGCGAGATCGAAATCGACGGGCTGGAGATCAGCGATGCCGGCTGGTACCATTGCCGCAACCTGCCGATGATCCCCGGCGAAGGCACCATTGCCGGACGGATGATCAGGCATTATCTGGAGGCTCTGAAGCATGGAACATGTCCACCTGAAAACTTTATGAATACTAGATGTTGAGCATGATGCACGAGGAATCAAAGCGTGATCGTCTTGCGAAGTCCGAAAAAACGGCCCACGGTGTTTATTGAAAATTCGGCTTGAATGTTCGGATTTTCAATGATAATATTGAGGCATGCTTCAACGAACCGAATATTTACACGAATTACATATCGCGACAGGGCGGGCGCCGGTAGTTTCTCTACTTGGCCCGAGACAATGTGGCAAGACGACCCTGGCCAGGGCGTATGGTGAAGGTGTCGGAGCTATCTATTTCGATCTTGAATCGATTCCCGATCAGCGCAGATTACAGAACCCTGAACTTATGCTTGGGGCGCGGGAGGGGCTTGTTGTCCTCGACGAGATTCAGGCCATGCCGGAACTCTTTGGCGCGCTCAGGGTGCTGGTTGATCGCCCCGGCAACAGGGCAAAATTTCTCATCCTTGGCAGTGCCTCTCCTTCTATTCTGAAGAGGGTTTCCGAAACCTTGGCAGGCCGGACCGAGTTCATTGAGTTGTCTGGTTTCCATAACAGTGAGACAGGGAGCGAGTCCCTGCAAAAACTCTGGCTGCGTGGTGGTTTTCCACTTTCTTTTCTTGCAGAGTCCGAAAAAGATAGCCTGGCCTGGCGGGAAAATTTCATCCGAACTTTTCTGGAGAGGGATATCCCGCAACTGGGTATCACTATCCCATCTCCGGCAATGAGGCGGTTTTGGACGATGCTTGCCCATTTTCACGGCCAAACCCTCAATGCCTCCGAGATCGGTCGATCTCTGGGGGTGTCCGATAAAACAGTCAAATCGTATCTCGACATTCTGACCGGCACCTTCATGGTTCGCCAGTTACAACCCTGGTATGAAAATGTCGGTAAGCGGCAGGTCAAGGCACCCAAAATCTATCTGCGGGATTCGGGGCTTCTGCACAGCCTGCTTGATATTCAGGATGTCCATCAGCTCACGGGGAATCCGCGCCTGGGTGCCTCATGGGAGGGATTTGCTCTGGAGCAGACCATCAGGAGCGTGAAGCCAACTGAGCCTTATTTTTGGGCAACTCACAGTGGGGCGGAGCTTGATCTTTTTTTTATCAAGAAGGGAAAACGATTTGGCATAGAGTTTAAATACAACGAGGCACCGACTGTTACCAAGTCGATGCATATTGCTCTAGAGAATCTGCAACTGCACCATCTGTATATTGTCTATCCCGGTCGGGAGTCGTATCCCATTGCTCAAAATATCACGGTCATTCCGCTTGGCAAAAACGATATCTTTTCACTTGCCGAAGAGCCGGTGTAATTCCATTTTTAAATCAAGATGGCAACAAGAAGGCAAGCGCGCAGCGACGAGACAGTCCCTGTGAGTACGGCAAGGAGCCGTACAGCGTAGCCGACGAAGTTAATGCTTGATTTGGAAATGGAATAAGCGGGAGACAGCGGGATGCGAAGCTGGGGGGCACTTCAACCAGCATTAAGCTTTATTCCAAGTTGAACCATCATGCGGTGTGCACTTTACCGAAATAATGGAGAGACAAAAGAACAGACGACTTTGGTTGCCGGGAAACATGGACGATACTGATGAGTGAGAACATTCTGATTGTGGAAGATGAGCCGTCAATTGCGGACAACATAACCTATGCTCTCTCGACAGAAGGGTTCAATGCCCACTGGTGTGCAAGCGGTAGGGAGGGCATGGCTGTTCTGGAAGCAGGTAGGATCGATCTTGTGATTCTCGATGTTGGGCTTCCGGACGTCAGCGGCTTTGAATTGGCCAAGGAAATTCGAAAGCTCTTTGATGTACCCATTATTTTTGTCACTGCCCGCAGTAGCGAGATCGACCGGGTGGTCGGGCTAGAAATCGGGGGAGATGACTACATGGTTAAACCCTTCAGCCCACGGGAACTCACCGCCCGGGTCCGTGCGGTGCTCAGGCGTACAGTCGGAGGGAGCAAGCCGGTACAACCTGTCGAGTCGAAGTCGAAACCTCCGTTTCTGGTCGATGAAACGCGTTACAGCATTTCTTTTTTGGGCAGCCAGCTTGAGTTGTCCCGTTATGAATTCCGTCTCCTTCGAGTGCTGGTGCTCAATCCAGGTCGGGTTTTCACCCGCGACCAGCTTATGGAGCAGGTCTGGGATGAGCCGGATATGAGCCTTGAGCGTACTGTCGATACTCACATCAAGACCATCCGTCAGAAACTGCGGGCTGTGACTTCAGACGAAGAATGGATCGTCACCTTCCGCGGCATCGGCTATTCCCTGAAGGAGCTTTCGTGAAGATCAGGACCCGCATCTTCCTTGTCATCCTCGCGACCGTGGGGCTTGGTTTTTCCTTGCTCGTCAATTGGGTAACCAGCGATTTGAAGCCCCAGTTCCGGGAATCCACCGAGGAGCCTCTGGTTGACACTACCTGGGTGCTGGCGGCAATGGCCTCGGCGCAGGTGCGCAATGGTGGGGTTGATGCCGACTTGTTCCGGGAGGCATTCGGGAGCATCTCCCGGGAGATCACGCCGGCACCCATCTATGATTTCATCAAAACCACCATGGATCTGCGCATTTATATGACCGATGCTGCCGGCAAGGTTATCTTTGACTCGGCTGGTCGCGATGAGGGGGCGGATTATTCCCGCTGGAACGATGTTGTCCTTACCTTGCAGGGCAAATACGGTACGCGGACCTCCAGCGGCAACGAGATGGAACCGGAGATGAGTGTCATGTACGTGGCGGCCCCCATAAAAACCGGCGATAACATCGTGGGAGTTATAAGCGTGGGTAAGCCGACGCGGAATGTCGATGTCTTTATCGAAAAATCCAGAAAAAAAGTCATTCTGGGAGGCCTGCTCACCTTCAGTGCGGTGGTGATCGCCACCCTGGTGGTGTCCGCTATGGTCACCCGGCCTATTGAACGGCTTATTGCCTACGCCAGATCGGTAAGCCAAGGCGAACGGGAACCCCTGCCCAAGCTCGGCGGCGGTGAAGTCGGCCAGTTAGGAAAGGCCTTCGAGGAGATGCGCTCGGCCCTTGAAGGCAAGCGGTATGTGGAAAATTATGTCCAGACCTTAACCCATGAGATGAAAAGTCCCCTGGCCGCTATTCAGGGCGCAGTGGAACTCCTGCGGGAAAAAATGCCGGTCGAGCGCAGGGAACGGTTTCTCGGCAATATTGAGAACGAGGGAAAGCGTATGCAGCAGTTGATCGAGCGCCTGCTGCTGCTATCTTCCATCGAAAACAGACGAACATTGCAAGAAGTCGAAGAGATCGATCTGCTTGCAGTGGTCGAGAAAACGGCGATAGCCCTTGCCCCCATCTGCATGGCCAGGGGCATTGACATAAAGGTTGTCGGGGACCCTCCCGCCATCGTGCGCGGTGAGGCCTTTCTAGTGGAACAAGCCGTGGCGAACATATTCCAGAATGCGCTGGAATTCTCTCCGCAGAGCAGCACCATTTGGGCCACAGTTAACACCGACGGCAACACGGTCCGGTTAACAGTGGAAGACCAGGGGCCGGGTGTTCCCGACTATGCACTCCCTAGAGTCTTTGAACGTTTCTACTCCCTTAACCGGCCTGATACCGGCAAAAAAAGCTCTGGGCTGGGTCTGAGCCTGGTTCGGGAGGCTATGCTTCTCCACGGCGGCAATGCTTCGCTCGAAAATCTTCCTGATGGTGGAGCTATAGCTACGCTTATCTTCACCTCAAGATAATTCTTTCTCCATCCTGTCTCTTTCACGCCTCTCCCGTTTTTTCACAGTACGTTCTCCCGCGCTTCACAGAGTGTTCACACTCGCCTGGTATTCTTTTTTTCATAGACCCGACGGTAAACCCAACGTCGATTTTTCCAATTTTCAGGAGGATACCATGGTTGCATATGTAAAAGAGACGCGAATACGGCTAGATGAGTCGGTGGTGGAGGGGAACTCCAAACCAAGATGCTTTGTGGATTTGGTTCGGAGCTCGCAAGTCATAAAAGTCATCATGATACGATCACCTGAAGAAACACAACTGGTGAGCCCAACAAGACGAAGCGTGATCACATCTAAAAAAAACGCCAAGATCATCCTCCCAACAATCATTTGACTTCCGTCCAAGGCTCATTATATTGAGCAACTGATTTGATTGAGTATTTTATTCAAATATTTAAAACCTGGTCCTCAGGACCAGGTCAGAGATTAATGGCTCAGCCGTAAATCTTTATCATAGCATCGATTAGTGATAGGCTTTGCCTTCCTCTAAAAATATCTGTGTTACACAGCTTTGACCAGGTAACATTTTGTCGAACAAAAAGTTATCGAACTGGTTGCCACGAACCCGGAACACAAAATCACAGGGCTCTACAACTGAGACAAGTAAATAAAGCCCTCTGGGCTTAACTCAATGCCGGCCCCTCAGGGGTCGGATTTTTACCCGAAAATGACGGAGAAGCAGGCGTGCGATCAACGGGAGAGCAAGGCTGAAATGAAGATCCTCCATACCTCAGACTGGCATATCGGCCGGACGCTCTACGGTCGGAGGCGCTACGAAGAGTTCGAGGCCTTTCTCGCCTGGTTGCTGGAGACCATCGAGCGGGAACAGGTGGCGGCCCTGCTGGTCGCCGGCGATGTCTTTGACAGCAGCACCCCGAGCATCCGGGCCCAGGAACTCTACTATCGTTTCCTCTGCCGGGTTGCCGGGTCATCCTGCTGGCATGTGGTGGTGATTGCCGGCAACCACGATTCCCCCGCCTTCCTTGAGGCCCCCAAGGAACTGCTGCGCGCCCTGAAGGTCCATGTCATCGGCATGATCGGTGGCCAGTGCGAAGATGAGGTCCTGGTCCTGCGTAACCAGGAAGACGATCCGGAGCTCATCGTCTGCGCCGTGCCCTATCTGCGTGATCGCGATATCCGCCTCGTCGAGGCCGGGGAAAGTATGGCGGATAAGGATCGCAATCTGCTTGACGGTATCCGGGCGCACTATCTGGCGGTCTGCCGGACAGCCGAGGAAAAACGCGAGGAATGCGGAGGGCAGATCCCAATTGTCGCCATGGGCCACCTCTTTACCGCCGGTGGCCGGACCGTCGAAGGTGACGGCGTGCGCGAGCTCTATGTCGGTTCGCTGGCCCAGGTGAGTTCCGCCATCTTTCCCGAATGCATCGATTATCTGGCCCTCGGACATCTGCACGTCCCCCAGATTGTGAACGGAGCCGAGAACAGGCGTTACAGCGGTTCGCCGCTGCCGATGGGCTTTGGCGAGGCCGGTCAGGAAAAGAGCGTGGTTCTTGTCGATTTCCCTGGCAATTCGGGGCAGAGATTGAAGGCAACGATCAGCCTACACAAGGTACCGGTCTTTCAACGTCTTGAGTCCATACGCGGCAACCTTGAAACAATAACCACCCGCCTGCAAGGCTTAATCTCCGATGCCGGTCCAATCTGGTTGGAGATTATCTATGATGGAGAGGAACTCATTGCCGATCTGCGGGACCGGCTCGAAGAGGTGATCCACGGCAGCGCAATCGAGATTCTGCGGGTGAAGAATAACCGGGTCATGGAACGGGTGCTGGGCCGCATGCACGACCAGGAAACCCTCGATGATCTGGAAGATGGCGATGTCTTTCTACGCTGTCTCGACGCCCATGATGTCCCGGCCGAACAGCGCCCGGAACTGCTGCTGACCTATCAGGAGGCGGTGATGGCGATTTTTGCCGATGAATCCGGCCACGAAGAGGAGGCAGCCGCTACAGGGCAGACCGGACCCGCTCCGCTTGGGCAAATCTCTACACCCGGCGATCAGCCATGAAAATCCTGCAGATACGGCTAAAGAATCTCAATTCGCTGGTCGGCGAGTGGGAGATAGATCTTACCCACCCGGCCTACGAGACCGGGGGGATCTTTGCCATCACCGGCCCGACCGGGGCGGGCAAGACGACGATCCTCGACGCCGTCTGCCTGGCCCTCTACGGCAGGACCCCGCGGCTGGCCAGGGTGAGCAAGGGTGCCAATGACATCATGTCGCGGCAGACCGGTGAGTGTTATGCCGAGGTCACCTTTGCTACCCAGAGCGGACGATATTGCAGCCACTGGAGCCAACGTCGGGCCCGCCGGAAGGCCGATGGCGAACTGCAGGCCCCGAAACACGAAATTTCCAACCTCGATACCGGCCTGGTCGTCGAGACGAAACTGCGGGGGGTGGCCGAGCAGATTGAGCTGGTCACCGGCATGGATTTTGATCGTTTTACCCGCTCCATGCTCCTTGCCCAGGGCGGTTTCGCCGCCTTTCTCCAGGCCGCGGCCGACGAGCGCGCCCCCATCCTTGAGCAGATCACCGGTACCGGAATCTACAGCCAAATCTCTATGAAGGTCCATGAACGGCGTTCGGAGGAGCGCAGGAGGCTTGATGTCCTGCAGGCCGAATTGGCCGGTCTGCAACTTCTGGGCGAAGAAGATATGCGGCTGCTGCAGGTTGAACTGGAACAAAAGGGCCTCCGGGAAACCGACCTGAATGAGGCACTCACCGGGGCATTTCAGGCCATTGCCTGGCTTGAGGCTATTTTGGGCCTGGAAAAAGAGTTGAGCGCCCTGGCGGGGCTGAAAGAGGATCTGGCCGGGCGGCGGCAGGCCTTCCAGCCACAACGCCTGCAGCTCGAACGGGCACTGCAGGCCCTGGAGTTGGCCGGGGAATATGCTGCTCTGGTGTCTCTGCGTGGGGCCCAGGAAAGCGATCAAAAAAATCACAGTGAATGTCTGCAGGCCCTGCCCGGACGGCAGGCCGAGATCATCAAGGCGGAAGAGGGCCTGCAGGTGGCCGATGCAGGCCTGACCCGGAAGAGGGTGGAGCAAAAGGAAACCCTGTCGCTCATTCGTCTGGTGCGGGAGCTGGACCTCAAACTTGCGGAAAAGCTCCTGCCGATCCGAGCCGCCACGGAGTCCCTTGCCGTTGTGGCGAAAAATCTCGATACCCTGCGGACAAAGACTGAAGCAGATCGGCGGACTTTGGCTGAACAAAGGCAAGCCTTCAACACGGTGCAGCAGTTTCTCGACGAGAACCGGGTGGATGAACGGCTTGGCGAACAGCTCGGAGCGGTCTGCGCGCGCTTCGATGCCCTGCGAATCTTGGAGGAGAAGAAGAGGCTCAAAACGGTGGAACTCGGTCTTGGCCAGGGGCAGAAGGATGCGAGTCAGCGCCTGTGGCAGGAAACGGTTGGTCGGCAGGAGATGCTACAGCAGGAATACGCCCTGGCCCAGACAGCCTGGCAAAAACAGCAGATCGAGCTGCAGGAAATCCTGGCCGGTCGGGAGATCGCAGACTGGCGGGACCGCCTCTCGGCCCTGAAAGAGCGAAAGACTCTGCTGCAACGACTCGCTGAAGCAGGGCAGGCCCTGACCGAGGCCCGGCGCGTGCTCGGCGAACTCTTGCGCAAACATGAACAGCTTACGGCCGAAAAGACCTCCCTTGCCAGCCGGACTTTGGAGCAGGCAATCCGGCAGGCTGCCCTGGAACGGGAGATGGGCTTGCTTGAAACCCAGCTCACCCTGCTCAAGAGAATAGATGATCTCAAAGAATCCCGGCAGCAGCTCCGGGATGGTGAACAGTGCCCGCTCTGTGGCGCTAAGGAACATCCTTTTGCCCTGGGCAATATCCCTGTTCCGGACGAGACCACGGCGGCCTTGCAGCGGGTGCGGGCCGATCTGAAAGAGGCCGGTGAGGCCCTTTCCCGGCTGAAGGTCATGGCAGCCCGGAGCGGCAAAGACCTGGAGCACGTCGAGGTCCGGCAGAAGGATTGCGCGGAGACCATTGGTCGGGCAGAGGAGATTGTCGCCCAGGGCTTTATCGCGTTGGAGCTCGATGCTGCCGGTCGGGATCCCGGTAAACTTTTTCTGGACCTCCAACAGGAAAACGACCTCAGGCTGGCCGAGACCGAGGAACGGGTGCAGGTGGCCCAGCAGGGCGAAAAAGGCTTGGCCGTTCTGCGTGACGCTGCGGAAAAATCTCGGGAGGCCACGATCCGCGCGGAACGGGAGGGCCAGGCCGCGGCCCACGCCAAGGAGACCGCCGAGCAGGCCCTTGGCAGTCTGGAAAAGGATCTGGAAATGCTGGCCGCCGAGCATATCGGGCTCAGTCAGGAGGTCCTGCAGGAGGTCCTGGCCTATGGGGTGCAAAGTCCGGCGCTTGAGGACCTTGATCAGCTACAGGGGGAACTTATAGCCCGCCGCGAGCGTTGGCAGGTTTATGAGGGGCGGAAGAATGAGCTGGAAAAAGTCATCGCCGGTCTTGAGGTCGGCATTGAACACGCCACCGAGCAAATCGGCATTTCCGAGGCGGAACTCGGGGCTCGGCGGCAGGCGCTCGCCACACTCGTTGCCGAGCGGGATCTGCTGACCCGAGAGCGGTTTGAGCTCTTTGCCGACAAGAACACCGATACGGAAGAGAATCTGTTGCTTGCGGCCGTCGATGCGGCCGGGAAAAAACGGGAAGAGGCAGATCGGTTGCGCAATGCGGCAATCCAAGAGCTGGAAAAACTTAAAAGCAGACTGGAGACCATGGCAAAGGCTATGGTCGAACGGGATCGACAGCTGCACAACCTCGATGAGGATTTTGCCCACCGCCTGAAACAGAGCGGTTTCGGTGATGAGCAGGGCTATCAAGCCGCCTGCCTGCCGGAGAATGAGCGAATCACCTTGTTGCAGGAGCGCGAGCGTCTGGACACCGAGGGGACGGAAACTGAGGCCCGCTGGCGGGACAAGACCCTGCAGTTGACAGCCGAGCGCCGGAAGCAGGTGACCGATCGGCCGCATACCCAGCTGTTGCAGGAACGTGAGGAGCACCTCCTTGGCCTCAAAGAGCTGCAGCAGGAAATCGGTGGCATCCGCCGCAGGCTGCAGGATGACGATATGCTGCGGCAAAAACAGCAGGAGAAGATCGGGGCGGTAGAGCGGCAAAATCGTGAATTCAGGCGATGGGATATGCTCCATGCCCTGATCGGTTCGGCAGACGGCAAGAAGTATCGCAACTTTGCCCAGGGGCTGACCTTTGAGGTCATGATCGGCCATGCCAACCGCCAGCTCCGCAAGATGACCGACCGCTATCTGCTGATCAGAGATGAGATGCAACCCCTTGATCTCAATGTGGTTGACAGCTATCAGGCCGGGGAAATTCGCTCGACCAGGAACCTGTCGGGCGGCGAGAGCTTTCTTGTCAGCCTGTCGCTGGCCCT
Source organism: Desulfoprunum sp. (assembly GCA_030696435.1). Classification (GTDB taxonomy): domain Bacteria; phylum Desulfobacterota; class Desulfobulbia; order Desulfobulbales; family Desulfocapsaceae; genus Desulfoprunum. The sequence goes on from JAUYSF010000221.1 coordinate 9,891, forward strand.
TGGGCTATCGCAGATGGCCAGCCGCAATGTCCGGCTGGATTCACTCTTTCTCGATGAGGGCTTCGGTACCCTCGACGAAGAGGCGCTCGACACCGCCCTGCAGACCCTGGCCGGGCTGCAGCAGGACGGCAAGCTGATCGGGGTGATTTCGCACGTGCCGGCCCTGCAAGAGAGGATCAGCGCCCGGATTCAGGTAAGCAGCCGGACCGGTGGCCGCAGTGTTATCGAAGGACCGGGTTGCCGGAGAAAGGGGGAGAGATGATTCAAAGACTCGATCATATCAATATTGTTGTCAGCAATCTCGAACTGGCCGAGTATCCGCAGGCGGGGCGATAGACGAAATTGCAACGGCTCAAGGCTGAGATAAGGACCAAACCTTTAGAACAGGTGCGGATCTGGCAGCCGCCGGATCTGCCGGGGCTGCAGCTCATGCAGGCCACCTATGTGACCCAGACCTTTCCCCGCCACAGCCATGACGGCTTTGGCGTCGGGGTCATTGAACGGGGCGCCCTGGGCTTTTTCTACCGGGGGGAGAACGTGGTTGCTCCGGCAGGCCGGATCAATCTGGTCAATCCCGATGAGGTGCATACCGGCCAGTCGGCGACCGAGGACGGTTGGAGCTATCGGATGTTCTATTTCGGGGCAGATCTGTTGCAGCGGGCGGCGGCGGAGATGGCTGATCGACCTGTGGATCTGCCCTTTTTCACCTCCGGGGTTATCAACGATAGCCCTCTCGCCGGCTTGATCTACCAGGTTCATCTGCGCCTTGCAGATCAGGCGACCCCCCTTTTGGAGAAGGAATCCCACCTTCTCTCTATGCTGATCCAGCTCATCGCCAGACACACCGACACCCCGCCTACGCTTAAGCCGATAGGTCGTGAGCATAACGGAGTCCGGCGGGCCATTGATTATCTTAATGCCAATTTCGACGAGGATATCTCCATCGGCCAGCTGGCCGGTGTCGCCTGCCTGAGCCCCTACCATTTCATCCGGGTCTTCTCCCAACATACCGGCCTGCCACCCCATGCCTGGCTTATGCAGCTGCGGGCGAGAAAAGCCCGGGAGCTGCTGCTGCGGGGCATCTCGATTGCCGATGCCGCCTGTATGACCGGATTCACCGATCAGAGCCATCTCAACCGGATCTTCAAACGCCTTATGGGCTATACCCCTGGTCAATTCAGCAATTCCGTACAAGACGCCGCCGGCCTATCTCGGTAAAGTTGCTCTATCGTTACAGTTCAAGAGCAATTCTTTATGGAGATCACGACAATGAAAAATTACGTACACGGATACAGCACTATAGAGGCGGACAGGCTGCAGGATCAGGCGGAAACCCTGGCCCGGCTGCTGCATGCGGATGTCCGCTACCCGGTGGGGGCGACGGTTCTTGAGGCAGGCTGCGGCACCGGTTGCCAGACGGTGATTCTGGCCGGCCACAACCCTGAGAGCCACTTCGTCTCGCTCGATGTTTCCCCCAGCTCTCTTCTCAAGGCCGAAGAGGCCGTGCGGTCGGCAGGACTGACGAATGTCCGGTTTGAACAGGCCGATATCTTCAATCTGCCAGTGGATGATGAAACCTTTGCCGATGCAACCTTTGACCATATCTTTGTCTGTTTTGTCCTCGAACACCTCTCTGATCCACTCGGTGCCCTGCAATGTCTCAAAAGGGTCTTGAAGAAGGGCGGCACGATCACCGTCATCGAGGGAGACCACGGCTCCTTTTACTGCCATCCCGAGAGCCCGGAGGCCAGGCGCACCGTCGACTGTCTGGTGAGCCTGCAGGCCATGCTCGGCGGCGATTCCCTCATCGGTCGCAAGCTCTATCCTCTTCTGCACGAAGCCGGTTTCTACCGGCCGGTCGTGTCGCCGCAGATGGTCTATGTCGATGGCAGCAGGCCGGAGCTGATTGAGGGATTTTCTCGCAACACCTTTATCGCCATGGTCCGTGGTGTGCGGCAACAGGCGATCTCCGCAGGGCTTATCGACGAGGCCACCTGGGAGAGGGGCATCCGTGCCCTTGAGGCTGCAACAGGGCCAGGTGGTACCTTCTGCTACACCTTTTTCAAGGCTGTGGCCATACGTGCCTGAGGGCAGGGCAGAGAGTCGGAGAAGGCAAGGCAGGGAAGAAAAACCTTGCGTTGTGTACGGATTTTGTGGCGTAATAATGGGAGGAAACTCTGCCGCAACAGGGCAGATTCAGTTATGCCAAGGAGGATGGGAAGATGTCTGAAAAGACCAGGGAAAAATCGCAGCGCAAACGAGAGACCGTTGATTGGCAGAAGAAATATCAGCATCTGGAGGAGAATATCCCTGGCATGGTCTTCTCTTTCGTGCTGCATGCCGACAATCGGTACAGTTTCACCTCTGTCAGTAAGGCCTCGCTTGAACTCCTCGGCATAGCCCCCGAGGCCATGATAGACGATGCCTCTTTATTCCTGCGCCTTATCCACCCCGCCGACAAAGAGCGGTACCTTCATTCGGTGGCTCATCACTCCGTGACCTTCAGGCCATGGCGTGAGGATCTGCGTCTGGTTGTCAATGGTGAGGTCCGCTGGTATGACTGTATGGCCCGACCGGAGGCTGTGGCGGATGGCGGTGTCTGTTGGCATGGTATCCTTTTTGATATTACAGCCAGGAAGGAAGCGGAGAAAAACCAGATCAGGACAAACAGTCTTCTGGATGGAATATTCAGTCAGAATCCTTATCCTCTTTGGATTTCCGACAGATATGGCGGCCTGGTCCGCATGAATCAGGCCTGTCGACCTATCTTGGAGAAATTCGAAGATCCATCGGCCGGCAGGTATAATGTTCTTCTGGATAGAGATATCAGGGAGCAGGGTTTTCTCTCCCTTGTCCGTGCCGTCTATGACGAGGGGCATACGGCCCAGTTCCTCCTTGAACATCGGGAACCGGCTCTCCTGTCTTCACCTCCTGTAGGGCTGCCGTCGTGTGTGTTCGAGGTGACGGTCGCCCCGGTAAAGGATGAGCAGGGCATGGTGGCCAATGCTATCATCATGTACAACGATATCACTGAACGCATGCGGGCCGAGGCCGGTCTACGCCTAACCCAGTTTTGTATCGATCAGGCCGCCTTAAGCATCATGAGGATTGAGGAGCCCGACGGTCGGGTGGTGAGCGCCAACCAGTATGCCTGCAAAAGTCTGGGTTACGGGATAGAAGAGCTCTGTTCAATGACGGTTTTTGATTTCGATCCGACCTTTACCAGGGAAAGCTGGCTGGAACATCGGCACACTCTCCGGGAAAAAAACGGCGGAACAATTGAGACCGTGCACAGGCGAAAGGACGGGACGGTCTTTCCGGTTGAGGTCTCGATCAATTTTCTGGAATATGAGGGCAAGACGTATTCCTATTCTTTTTCCCTTGATATCTCGGAGAGGAAAAAGGCGGAGGCGGTAGAGCGGGGGACGACAGGAAACCCTCGGTGAGTCTCCTGTCATTTTTGAGCTCGACGGTCTCAGCCGCCGTAGACTAGTTCTCCCCCTGAAAAGCCAAGGCCACCGGCACAGGCTAGGCAGAGGAGATAGACGATGAAGAGGGTCTTCGGCTCGGCCCCCTTTTGCTTGAGCACCACAGAGAGGGCGAGGAGCAGGGTCAGGATAACGG
>JAUYSF010000403.1 GCA_030696435.1 Desulfoprunum sp.
TTCCCGGAACATCTTCAGGCAGGTTGAACAAGCCGTCAGGACCCGGGGGCGGCCCATGGACTGCCAGGTATTCTCAAGGCGGGTAAGAATATCGGTGAATTCGCCGGCTCTTCCGGCCCAGTGGGCCGGAGCAGCGCAACAGTCGAGCCAGATGCCCGTTGCCGGTTCCAACTCGAGCATCCGGTCGTAGAGTCTTAGGGTCTGCTGCGGCCTGATGCCGGCCAGCTGGCAGCCCGGAAACAAGAGTGTCCGGCTCGTGGTTTTTCCCGGTGCATGCCTGACCAAGGCCCCTTCGCTGCTGACAGAGCGCATTTCTTCCAGGGCGAACCAGTGGGCCGAAGCCGGCATGCGATTCTCCCGGACCATCAGCTGCCGGGCATCAAGGCAGAGGTCGGCCATGGAAAAATCCTTGGGACAGAATGTTTCACACTGCCTGCACAGGGAACAGCTGTTGATAAACCGATTGGTCTGATGAATGCCCTTGACTATGGCCGAGTTATTATACACCCGTCTGGCGTAGGTCTTGGGATATGCTTTATACTCCGCCAGATAGACACAGTGGCGGACGCATTCGAGGCACTGGCAATCGATACACCGCCCGGCTTCCTGGACCGCTTCCTGCCGGCTGAAACCGGTGGAATCGGTTGGAACGATCCGCTCCCTGACGATAATATTCTCCGTATTCGTAAAAAGATCGGTCTGCCCGTGGCGCAGCGCCACACGGCTGGCGGTAAGCGAGGCGCCCTGCAGGAACCGGTCGATGGAAACGGCCGCCTCCCGCCCTTGGGACACATCGGTGATGAGGCGTAAAGGGTGATCAGCGGGACTCAGACCGCCGGTGAAGAACCCCGGTTCGGCCAGGGCAAAAGTTTGCAGGTCCGGGCCGAGGAGCATGGCCATAAGATCGGCGGCAAGGATGTCATCCTGCCCGATATAACAGACATCTCCCGCACCGGAAGCACACAAGACCGCATTCAGCTCGGCAACCTGACGGAATTCCACTCCCAAGCCGATCAGCCGTTGCAGTTCTTCTTCCAGCACCTGCTCGGGCAGTTGAATCTCAGGCAAGCTGCGCAGCCACGCCCCGGGACCGGGTGCGCGGTGCAGAATGGTCACGGGATAACCCTTCTTAGCCAGATCAAAGGCCACAGTCAGACTGCTTGGCCCGCCACCGATGACCATCACCGTTTTAGCCCGAGGCGGCAGGCGGAGAATCCTGCCCCGTACCGGGGCTGAATCGACGCAGACCCGTTCAAGACCGCCTATGGCGATTGGGCCCCCCAAGGGACCGCGGATGCAAGAGTGTTCACAGGGAGCTTCGCACAGACGGGCAACGATACCGGTAAGAGGCATGCTCTTTTCGAGAATTGTCCTGGCCCCGGCCATATCGTCTTTAGCCATAGCCAGCGAAAAGGCGCGGGCATCGACTCCGAGCGGACAGCCGGCCCGGCAGGCCGGGGGCTCTTCCTGGATACACCGGGCCTCCCAATCACGAAGTTCCTTTTGTTCCATGCCCTCTCCCGTACGAAAAAGGAATAGCCCCTCCGGACGTTTGAGCATCCGGAGGGGCGGTTATACTACTTCTTCAATCCGGCCAGGACCTTTTCAGGCAGGGCCGGCAGCCGGGTAATACGTACCCCGCAGGCATTGTAGATGCCGTTAATGATCGCAGCATGCGGACAGGTGAGCGACAGTTCGCCGACCCCAGAGGCACCGAAGGGACCATCTGGACGATCGCATTCCACGTAGATCAGTTCAATATTGTCGGGGATCTGCTTGGTATACGGGAAGCCTGCCCCAAGGAGGGTGGAGTGCTTCTTGATATCCTCGAAGTCCTCGGTCAGGGCGAGGCCGATACCCTGGGCCAGGCCACCGTACATCTGACCGTCGACCACCAGCTTGTTGGCAATCTTGCCGATGTCGGCGACGAGGGTCATTTTTTCCACAGTGGTGGCTCCAGTTGCAATGTCAACCGCTACCTCGGCCATGAAGACGCCATACATGTAGCAGGCAAAAGGCTTACCCTGGCCGTTTTCGTCACAAGCACTGGCCGGGGCGGTCCATTTACCCTGATACTTGGTCGGGATCTTTTCGGCCACCATCTCGCCGTAGCTGCGATAGCCGTTTGCTTTTTTCATGCCGCCAAGGAGCATGTCACAGGCTGCCTTGATGGCCTGGCCGACAACCACCTGGGAACGGCTACCACCGGCAGGACCACCGTTGGGGCAGATGGAGGTGTCGTTCAGGATCAGCCTGATCTTGTCCGGAGCAATCCCCATGGGACGCAGGGCCTCGTGGGCAGTTGCCAGGGCGCCCATATCCGCACCTTGACCGTGGTCATGCCAGGTGGTGAAGATCGATACCGTGCCATCACTATTCAGCTCGGCATCGACTTCGGCACTATCCGGGCCGTCCAGACCACTGCCGTAGACACCCAGAGCGATTCCCACACCGCGTTTGATTTTCGCGGTGGAACCATCCTTGGCGTTTTTCAACGCCGCCTGGTACTTGGGCCGCAGGGTATCAAGCAGTTCCGGAAGACTGAGAACCTCGGGAATCTGGCCGGTTGGGGTAGTGGCGCCCTTGCGATAGACGTTCTTGTAACGCAGTTCCAACGGGTCGATACCGAGCTTTTCGGCCAACTCATCCATCAGTACTTCGGAGGCGAATTCCGACTGGGGCGAGCCGTAACCGCGGAAAGCCGAGCCCCAGACATGGTTGGTGCAGACGGTGCGACCCATGCCGCGGATATTGGCGATGTCATACCCGGAGCCGATGAACTGGGCGCCGCGCAGGGTCAGGAGGTCGCCGAATTCCGAATAGGGACCGTGATCCACGGTCCAATCGGATTCCATGCCGAGCAGCTTGCCATCCTTGCTTGCCGCCAAGCGCAGGTTGATAAAGAACGGTGAACGCTTGCCGGTATAGGTCTGCTGTTGGAAGTAGTTGTAGCCGAGAACGACCGGCCGGCCAGTGGCTAGCGCCGCTGCACCGACCAAGGCCTCCATAGTCGGGCTGAACTTATAGCCGAAGGTACCGCCGGCGGGGTTCTGAACCATTACCAGATTCTCGGGCTCGACACCCAAGCCGGGCGCGATCATGTAGAGGTGGAGATGCAGGCCGATCGACTTGGAGTGGATGACCAGCTTGCCATCGTCGTTGATATAGGCAAAACCGACATCCGGTTCGATGGGCATGTGCGGCTGACGACCGACATAGAAATCGTCTTCAACCACGGTAGCTGCTTTGGCAAAGACAGGTGCGGTCTCTTCGCCCTTGGCGATGCGCTGCTCAAAGTAGACATTGGGAGTACCCGGATGGATCTCGATGGCATCCTCGGCCATGGCCGCGGGAGCGCTCATATAGGCGGGTAGCTCTTCGAGTTCGACCTTGACCTTTTCGGCCGCCGCCTTGGCCTGTTTCTGGGTGACGGCACAGACGATGGCTAGGGCGTCGCCGAACTGAAAAACCTTTTCATCGCAGAGGATCGGACGATCCCAACCATCACCCTTGTTGGTGGGGAAGGTGATGAGCCCGGTAATGCGGTTTTTGCCTTTTATATCCTTATGGGTGATGATCTTGACCACGCCGGGCATGAGCCCCGCCTCGCTGGTGTCAATGGATTTAATCCTGGCATGGGAAACCTTGGCCTGCACCAGGGCGAGCTGCAAGGTCTCCTCGGGGAGTTTCAGGCCGAGATCGGCCCCGTATTCGCAGGTCCCGGTAACCTTGGCAAGGGCCGTCGGCCGCGGGTATTTGGTGCCCCAGATCCGGCCGTCCTGGGGAATCTTGAAGGCCAATTCATCGATACTCATATCGCCCCGCATTACCTTGGCCGCGTCCATGGTCGCATCGACCAGCGGTTTGTAGCCGGTACAGCGGCAGGCGTTACGATGCGCCTGGAACCAGTCTCGGACATCATCACGGCTGGGATTCGGGTTGCTGTCGAGGAGACCTTTGGCCGAAACGATAAAGCCCGGGCTGCAGAAGCCGCACTGGGCGCCGCCATGGGCTATCCAGGCCATCTGCAGGGGATGGAGATTGCTCGGGGTGCCGATGCCTTCAATGGTGGTGATCTTGGCGCCATCAGTAACCCGCCGCATCTTGGTGGCGCATGAACGGATGACTTTGCCGTCGACTAAGACGCTACACGCCCCGCACTGGCCCTCGCCACACCCTACCTTGGTGCCGGTGAGTCCCAGATTTACTCTCAACACATTGGCAAGGGTGTCTTCCCCATCCACCACCAACCGTTTTGGGATGCCGTTGACAACAATCTCCTTTTTGATCATAACCATTCCTCCGTATCTGATTTGTCTGCGAATTTTTCTCATTCCCTCTGTAGAAAGAGGGCGAGCTCCCGGCAGTGCCTGTCTTCGTATCTTTACCCCCCAAGGGAGTATTGAAAAGAGTGGCAGAACACCTTTGTGAAAAGGGGTATCCTGTCTCTAAGAGTTAAGCAAATAGCATACCAATGAAAAGAATTGTTTCAGGAAATATTTGCCAGGGCCTTGTGTTACGGGAGTGGCAGGGGGATATTGAGAACGGAAGAGGTGCCGCCGGACAACTCCCGGCTGTGTAGTTAGTGTGAATGAAGTGTAACCTTTTGTGTCGTTTTCTTTACAGGAATTACACACCCGGCTACGGAATATTAGTTGGCGATGGCATGGTGCTCCATCCGATTGTAGATGGTTTTGCGGGAGACACCCAGCTCCCTCGCAACCTGGGTTACATTACCGTCATGAACATTGAGCAGATGCAGCAGTTGGTGTTTTTCCCGCTCCTTGCGTTGCAGTATTCGCTGACGGCGATTGGCGGGCTCAGAGGTAGCAGGGAGGGTTGCGGTCGTTTCAATAGGGCGGTTGATAATCTCCCCGGGCAGTTGATGAACACTGACGACGCCGTTGATGGCGAGGTTGGTGGCGCGCTCTACGACATTTTGCAGCTCCCGGACATTGCCCGGCCAGGGGTAGGCGTAGAGATAGTGCATCAAATCACGCTCAACCGTCAATTTGTTGCCTCTGTCCCGGCAGAGTTTGTCGAGAAAGTGCTGGAAGAGCAAAGGGATGTCATCGAGTCTTTCGCGCAGGGGCGGGATGGTGATGGACATCACGTTGAGCCGGTAGTAAAGGTCCTGGCGAAAGGTACCATTACGGACTTTTTCGAGGAGATTCTTGTGGGTGGCGCAGATCAGCCGGACATCGACCGGGATGACATTAATACCGCCTATCCGGGTCATGCGCTTTTCCTGGATAACGCGCAGGAGCACGGCCTGTTGCTCCAGCGGCATGTCGCCGATCTCGTCGAGAAAGAAGGTACCACCGTCGGCCAGCTCAAACTTGCCGGGTTTGCCGCCCCGGCATGCCCCGGTAAAGGCGCCGTCCTCGTAGCCGAACAGTTCGCTGCCCACCAGTTCCCTGGGGATGGCTCCACAGTTCAAGGGAATGAACGGCGCAGCAAAACGACTGCTCTGATTATGGATGGCCTGGGCAAAGATCTCCTTACCGGTGCCCGACTCGCCCTGAAGCAGAACGTTGGAAGTCGTTTGCGCCGAGAGTTTTGCCAATTCGACCGCCTCCAGCATCTCCCGGCTCTTGCCGATGATGTCATTGAACTGCAGGGAAGCGGAATAGCCGCTGAAGCGATGGACCAGGTGCTGTAGCGCCTTGATCGGCCGCAGGGTGATGAAACTGCCGGTGACCGTCTCCTGTTCGTCGATGAATGGTTCGGCGGAGGCAAGACATTTGCAGGGGCCATTGCCGGTGTCGAGGAGGATCTCTATCTCCGAATGCGACTTCTGCCAGTTCGGGCATTTTTCCTTCTCGGAACCGTCACCGGCAAGCAATCGGGTGAACCGGATGCCCTTCAGCTTCGAGCGGTTTCGGCCGAAAATCCGCTCGGCAGCCGGATTCAATTCCGTTACCTTCCCATTATTGTCAAGGATCATCACGCCGTCGGAAACCATGTTGAAAAAACTGACCAGTTTCTTGTTGGCCATGGCCAGCTGGTGGTTCTTCAGCTTTATTCGCAGCTGGGCGATGATAGCCTTGGCGGCTGCTACGACCATGCCAAGGGTATGCAGATGCGCACCTTCATAGCCGCCGGAGATATCGAGAATGCCGATGAGGCTGTCGTCCGGATCGAAGATGGGGGCGGCCGAGCAGGTGAGGCAGTGATGTTTGCGACAGTAGTGCTCCGGCCCGGAGACCTGGACCGGTTTCTGCTCCTCCAGGGCTGTGCCGATGGCGTTGGTGCCGGCATCCCGTTCGTGCCAGGAGGCCCCGATAAAAAAATTGCTGGTCATCGGGGTTTCGCCCGCCCCGTCATCACCGAAGAGTTCGAGTATATACCCGTCCTCATTGGTTAGAGCGACTACAAATCCGCTGCCCCTGACTATGGCATAGAGGTCAGCCATAAATGGCCGGGCCACGGAAATCAACCGTTCCCGCTGATGCAGCGCCTCGGCCAGATCGTCACCATACAGGTGATCATGCAGGCTGATGTTGTACGGATCAACACCGATCTTAAAGGATCGTTGCCAGGAGCAAAGAATTACCTCCCGTACTTGGGAAATATTGCTGTTGCCGGTATCGACGAAATATTGCCAGTATTCATCGAGAAAGCCGCTGGTTTCGGGACTGTTGAGATCCATCCGATATGCCTCAGTGAAGAGCGTGCCGATCTATTCTCGGTGATAAGAAGTTGCTTTCTATGACCATCCTCAAAAAACCTCCTCGACAATGAGCCACGACCCAAATGAGGTAAATCCTACCTTATCCATTCGGCAAAGACAAGGTTTTGGGCCTTTGGGGGCACTATGGAATTCGGCTAACTATTCAGTTCGTTGGCATTGGATCAGCGGTATCGAAATCGGGATCGGTATCGAATCCTAGCTGTTTCCGGCATTTTTATCTTGCTTGGAATTTTTCCGAACGAGATGGAAACTAACGAGTACCCCCGCCAGGCGAAAAACACCGGGCGGGGACACCGAGGGATTAAAAATTCCAGAAAGAGTCGATGGTTTTTCCGTCAATATCCCACACCACGTTATGAGGCGGGAGGGGTTCTTCACTGAAGAACTCGGGAAGACGGTCATCCTTGTTGGTGAATCCGGCGGCAATATTGAACGCCCTTTCGGTCTTGAGGATCTTCATGCCGAGATTGGTGACATCGCCTGCGGTGAGGTTGATGTCGAACCTGGCATTTATCATGTCCACCAGAGCGGGCAGGCAGTTGGGGTCATCCAGGGCGGCAAAGGCCACGAACAGACACATGCCGGTTGAATCGATGGCGGCGGTGGCGATCTGGAGGTTGCGCGACAGTTCGACCTGACCTTCCTTACTGAGAGGATCGAGTGAGCCGCCCACCCCGAGAATATTGGTTGCGATGGTGTAGCCCATGGTGTGATCCGCTCCCATGGTCGAAGTGGCATAGGTGACACCGATCCCCTTGATGGCGCGGGGATCGTAGGCCGGAATAGCCTGATTCTTGACCACCGGCACCCGGGTTATGCCAAAGGCCCTGCCCACCGAACCGGCGCCGTTGCCGATAATCCGGCCCAAGGGTGTTCCCGCCCCTATTTCCTCCCGGAGGATGCGGCACACGCCGGTACCATCCCCAAAATTGAGGACACCTGCTTCCATGGCCACCCCGAAGGCCACCGAGGTTTCGATGGTGTCGAGCCCCAGATCATCCAGCAGATGATCGGCCTCGGCGATATCGTCCAGATTGGCAACACAGCAGTCCGCCCCCAGGGCCCAAATCGATTCATATTCAAAGCCCGAGGTTTTATACTGTTTGCCGGCATCGTTGTAGATCTGCGAACACTTGATAACACAGCCGGGATGGCAGTTATGCTGAGGTTTGCCGCCACGTTCGAGGATCGTGTCATGCATGGTTTCGCCGGAGATCTTCTCATGCCCCTCAAATTGGCCGCCGGTAAAATTTCGGGTCGGCAGGGCTCCGGCCTCGTTGATGATGTTGACCAGGACATTGGTGCCATACTGTCCGAGCGCCTTGCTGATCGGGTTGTCGATCAGACTCTTGGCAAAGGCCCGGTTGGCCTCTTTGAACTGTTCCGGCCGGGCGATGGCCACTTTGTTGTCCGTGGGCTCCACCGCAATGTACTTGATCCCCTTGGATCCCATTACCGCGCCGAGGCCTCCACGCCCGCATGAGCGAAGTTTGCCGTCCGGGTCCTTGACCGAGATATTGGCAGCAGACATCCTCATTTCGCCGGCCGGACCGATGGTGATGACACCTATTCCGCCGCCCAGACGTTTTTCCACCGCCTCAACCACGGCAAAATTTCCCTTGCCGATCAGCTCCTTTTCCTCGTAGATGGTCACGCCCAAGGCGGAAACCCGAAGGCCGTACCATTTGCCGTCCTCGGGTTTTCCTTCGATGATCAAGGCCTTCACTCCGAGTTTGGCCAGCATCTGGCTCGAAGTGCCGCCGGAATTCGCCTCCTTGATGGTGCCGGTGAGCGGGCTTTTGGCACCGCAGGAGAGGCGTCCGGAATTCGCCGCAGGGGTTCCTGACAGCAGGCCGGGAGCGAAGATGAGTTTATTGTGCACTCCCAGCGCATGGCAGGTGGGTTCAACCTCCGTAGCGACTATGGTGGAGGTGAGCCCGCGGCCGCCCAGTCCCAGCCATTCGGCAGGAACCTCTTCCACAAGGCAGCTCTGATCGGACATATTGACACGAAATATTTTATCAGCCATTCCTCTTCTCCTCTATAAAACAAAAACGTCGGGGCACTGGATTTTCCGGTGCCCCGACGGGAGGGTGATCCTCGTGAAAATTATTACAGGGCAGCCCGGTAAATAGCCTTGACGTCCTCGTCTTTCGGGGTGCGGGGATTGGTGAAACCGCAGGCATCCTTCTGGGCATTGACAGTCATGGTATCGATATCCTTGGCATTGACCTCCTTGCCGTATCGTTTACCCAGTTCGACGAGTCCAGCCGGAATGCCGATATCAACCGAAAGCTTCTTGATGGCGACGAGGGCCAGTTCCGCTGCATCCCTGGGGGCGAGCCCCTGGACATTTTCACCCATCAGTTCGGCGATCTTGACGAACCGTTTCATCTTGGCGATGAGGTTGAACTTGCAGACATGCGGCAGGAGGATGGCGTTGCACTCGCCATGGGGCAGATCGTAAAAGCCGCCAAGCTGGTGGGCCATGGCATGGACATGGCCGAGGCTGGCGTTGTTGAAGGCCATGCCGGCAAGATACTGGGCAAAGCACATACCTTCCCGGGCGACGATATCCTGACCGTTGGCCACAGCGGGACGCAGGTGTTCAGCGATCAGTTCAATGGCCTTCTCCGCGGCCGAGTCGGTCATCGGCGTAGCGATAGTCGAGACATAGGCCTCGACGGCATGGGTCAGGGCGTCCATGCCGGTGGCGGCGGTCAGGGCCGGAGGCATGCCGACCATCAACAACGGGTCGTCAAGGGCGATGCCCGGGGTCACCCGCCAGTCGACAATGGCCATTTTCACCTTCCTGCTGGTATCGGTGATGATACAGAACCGGGTCATTTCCGAGGCCGTACCGGCGGTGGTGTTGACGGCGACATAGGGCGGCATCGGCTTACTGGACTTATCAACCCCTTCAAAGTCATGGATTTTGCCGCCGTTGGCGATCACCAACCCCACGCCCTTGCCGCAGTCATGGGCGCTGCCGCCGCCGAGGGTGATCAGGCTGTCGCACTTGTTCATCTTGTAAACCTCGACGCCGGCATGGACGTTGCTGTCGGTCGGGTTGGGGATTGTCTCATCAAAGACCACATATTTCATTTCGGCGGCATCCAACAAGTCGGTGATCTGCTTGGTGATCCCGGCGCCGGTGATGCCCTTGTCCGTGACGATCAACGGCTTGGTGCCACCAAGTGCTTTTATTTTGCCGGGGATCTCTTTGCTGGCGCCGATACCGATCAGAGTTACACTGGGAATGAAATAACCGTAAACTTGTTCGCGAATTGCCATAATGTTACCATCCTTTTGTTGTGCTGGGTTGTTGAAGGCTGTTGCCTTTTCCGATTTGCTACCAAATGCGCGCATTTTCATTAAAGCAAATAGTGTGCCAGATATATTTTGCCATAATGTCAGCATATTACAGAAAAACCATTTTTTAAGGATGGGATCTTTTGTCCCCCATGAGCAGAGGATCGGTGGCCGGGGCAATCGAACCGGCGGCGGGAAACTGCCTAAAACAACCAGTAAACGAAACTGAGGACCGCCGTGTCAAAATGACCCGGCGCTCAACGGTTTTGGGTTGGAATGACCCATGGAGGGGGAAGGGAGGACGGGCCGGGTCTGCCCCAGGCTATCAGGAGATGGCGTATTGGCTGAGTTTTCGGTACAGGGTTTTGCGGCTGATGCCCAGGGTTTCGGCGGTCTTCTGCCGATTCCCGTCATGAAAACCGAGTATTTTGAGGATATGCCGGCGTTCGACGGATTCCAGGGTGAGGGAGGTCTGACCGACCTCCGAGGCGACCACCAGTTCCCTGGGCAGGCATCGCTCGGTGATCAGATTGTTTTCCGCGAGGATGATCGAGCGTTCGATGACGTTACGTAATTCCCGGACGTTGCCGGGCCAGTTGTAACGCAGGATGCAGGCCATAGCGCTGTCGACAATCCGATGAGGCCTGTTCTCCGGGCTCAGGATCGTAACGAAATAGTTGACGAGCAGCGGCAGGTCCTCCTTGTGACTGCGCAGGGGCGGGATTTCGATGGTGAAGGCGTTGATCCGGTGAAAAAGGGCCTCGTTGAATCTGCCCTGCTCCACCTCTTCGGCAAGGCGTCGGTTGGTGGCAAAGAGAAAGCGGATATTGACTCGCCGTTCCTCTTTCTCGCCAACCCTTCGGTAGGTCTGGGTTTCCAGTGCCCTCAGCATGGAGGCCTGAACCTCCACCGGCAGTTCGCCGATCTCGTCGAGAAACAGGGTGCTGTCATGGGCAAACGACATGAGCCCCTCACGCGACTCGTCCGCCCCGGTAAACGAGCCTTTGACGTGGCCGAACAGCTCGCTGCGGGCAAGGTCCTTTTGCAGGGTTGCACAGTTTTTGGCGATCATCGGATTGCCGGCGCAGGCCGATTGCTGGTGGATCAGCCTGGCGACCACATCCTTGCCGACCCCCGACTCACCGGTGATGAGCACCGGAATCCTGGCCGGGGCAACCTTGTCGATCAGAAAATGAATATCCCGGATGGCCTGGGAATTGCCGATGAACTTGACCGGCATGCGGACGCTGTCGGCATTGTGCCTGAGCATCGCATTTTCCCTGGACAGCAGGACCCGTTGATAGGCCTTGTCAACCACCAGGTCGAGCTGATCGAGGTTGAACGGTTTACGGATGAAATCGCAGGCCCCGAGCTTCATGGCCTGGACAGCGCTGTCGATATCGCCGTGACCGGTGATCATGATCACTTCGATATGGGGGATCGATTCCCGAATCCGGATCAGCAGGTCGAGATCGGTGACATCGGGCAGCCGCAGGTCCATGATGACGACATCAAACCACTGATCCCGCACCATGGCCATCGCCTTGGCCCCGCTCTCGGCGACATGGACCTCACGCCGCGAATTGGCCAGCTCCTTCTGCAGCAGCCGGCGTATCGGTTCCTCATCATCGATCACCAGGATGTGGTACTTGTCTTTTTCCATCGCCATCACATACCCGGCAAACAAACGCGGAAGGCCGAGCCCCGGCCCAGTTCGCTCGTGACATGGATTTCGCCGCGGTGGTTCTTGACGATGGAATAACAGGTAGCAAGGCCGATTCCGATACCCTTGCCAACCGGCTTGGTGGTGAAAAAAGGTTCGAACAGTTTGTCCTGCACCTCCAGGGGGATGCCGCAACCGGTATCCTCGACAATCAACTCCACCCCCTCACCCTCAGTGGCCACGGTAAATATGCTTATGGTTCCCTCTGCGTCGATGGCATCGAAGGCGTTGGCCATCAGGTTGATGATCACCTGCTTGAGCTGGGACTCGTCACCGAGGATGATGGGCAGCTTCGGGGCCAGATCGGTCTTGACCATGATATTCTGCTGGGCCTTGAAGTGGTGTTTGAGGATGAACAGGGTGTCGTTGACGCACTGGTTGATATCGACCGGGTTCAGGCTCGATGCCACGGGTCGGCTGAAGGTCAGCAGCGTCTGGACGATATCCTTGCAGCGCAGGCACTCCTTGATGATGGTTTGGGTATACTCCTCAAACTCCGCGGCGAGTTCCGGCTCGACCTGGTCACGCAGCCTGGCAATTCTCCGCTGCAGCCCTTCGGCAAAACCGTTGATCGCCGTCAGGGGATTGTTTATTTCATGGGCCACTCCGGCGGCAAGGGCACCGACTGTGGCCATCTTCTCGGCCTGATAGAACTGGGCTTGATACTCCTTTTCCAGGGTGACATCCCTCTTGAACAGCAGCACCTGCCGTTCGGCGGCGGGATCGGTTTTCAGGGGAGAGGCGATGATTTCGTAGTGTCGGTACTTGCCGCCCACCTTGTAGATGAACATTTCCTTGACGATCTCGTCGCGGTCCAGGGCGCGCAGGGCCGGGCAATTTTCACACCTGCCCTTTTCACCGCGCAGCACCTCGTGGCAGTGGAGCCCGGTTGGATCGACCCCCGGATACCAGTCGTTGAATACGTGGTTTACCCGCTGCACGACCAGGTCTTCCGAGAGAACAACCATCAGGTCGGTGATTCCATCCAGCAAGGCCTGGATTTCTTTGCGCTTTTCTTCCAATTTAAGATTGGACTTCTTCAACTGCTCGACCTTCTGCTGCAGCTCCTGGTAAAAGCCAAGCTTGCAATGTTCAATGCCGATCAGATCTTGCAGCGTCGTCAAACCGGACATCACCAGACCTCCTCGCAGATCTTCAGCAGCTCTTCCCAGTTGGCCAGGCGCGGGTTGGTCAGGTTGCAGGCGTCATTGATCGCCATCTTGCAGATGGGCTCCAGATATTGCCGGCCCTCCTCGCCAATCTCATCGCGAAACCGAAGGGAAACATCAAATGAGGCGAAAAACTCCTGAAGCTTGTCGATGCCGGCCAGGGCAGTCTCCCGGTCGGAGCCCTTCGTCCCGTTGAGGATGATGCGGCCGATGTCGGCCATCTTGGCAACGCGACTGTCCAGGTTGAAGCGCATGACCGCGGTCAGCAGAATGGGGTGGATGACCCCGTGCCGGAGATCGAAGTGCCCTCCCAGTGAATGGGCCAGGGCATGTTCGGCGCCCAGGCCGGCATTGCTGAAGGCCATGGAGGCGGAAACCGCGGCGATACTGAGTTGTTCCAGCGAATCAAGCGACTTGGTCTCGACGGCCCGCTTCAGGTTTTTGTGGATGAGTTCGATGGCCTTCAGCGAGTGCATCTCGGTGAACGGCGAGGCGATGACCGACAGGTAAGCTTCGGTGGCATGGGCCAGGGCATCGATGGCGCTCTGGATGATCAGGGTCTCGCTCTTGGTCCGCAGGATGAGCGGATCGACGATGGCGATGTTGGGAACCAGCGTCCGGGTAATGATCGACATCTTCACCTTCCGGGCCATGTCGGTGATGATGCAGAACTGAGAGATGTCGGAGCCGCTGCCCGCCGTGGTGGTGATCAGGACCATGGGCGGCAGTGGCCGCTGCACCTTGTTCGCCCCCTCATAATCACGTATCCGGCCGCCATTGCTGGCGAGAATGGCAATGCCCTTGGCCGTGTCCATCGGACTGCCGCCGCCGATGGCAATGATCACATCCGCCCCGTTCTTCAGGTACATCTCGGCACCCTGCTCGACCTGGAAGTCCCTGGGGTTCGAGGTCACTCCGTGATAATAGACCCACTCGATCCCCTCTTTTTCGAGGATGTCCATGAGCCGCTGCAGCCAGCCGGCCTGCTCGATTCCGGCGTCACTGACCAGAAAAACCTTCTTGGCTCCGAGCCTGAGGGCGCATTGACCGGCATAATTGAGGCTGCCCCTGCCAAAGATAATCTCGGGGATTGCAAATTTGGTTATGTCCATCTATGCCATCTCCTCACAATTCATCCTGCCAATTGTAGTTACCATGCATCCGATTCGCACCCTGCTCGCTCCTTCGTGAGAAAAAGCACATTGCCCTGTTTCGCAATTATGTCTAAAAACCAAAACCCTAATACAATACCTCGGGTTGTGCAAGTTCGTCAGGCCTTCGGATAAGCGCAGACTCCCAATATCCACTGGCAGGTCAGCAATCAGTCGGTGGCCAGGCTAGAGCGTACTTGACGCATGAGTGAGATCCCGATCTGCCAGGTTTTTCAATGTAAAAACTGGGAGCTTGCCGAAAAAGCAGATAAAAAACCCTGTGCCGATTGCGACAAGACAACCGGCACACCAAAAGCCGGGGAAAAGCCGGATGCCGGAGAGGATGTCCATGCCGCCCGTTACAAGGTTTTGACTGAGCTGCTGAAAGAACCGAAGAAACCGCTTCTGCAGCCACCCAAGATCCTGCGGGTGTTGATGTTGCCATAAGAGGGTGATAGCAAGGAATTGTTCATGACCCGCTATGTCTATGTCCAGGTGGAAGACGCCAGGTGGGTTCTCACCGACCAACATGAGAAGGGGTTGCATTAATGACTGCGAAGATTAACAAACAGATTACAAATACTTGAAGACCAGAGGCGATCGGTGGTTACAGGGTATTGCCAATGAAGAACAGCGGCCTCATCTTGGCCGCAGCATCTCACTGCCGTCTGAGACGATCCCGTGCTGCATGCAATCCCGCAAAAATAGCCGCCGCCATGTCCTCCGGGAATCCCGGAGGAAGATGCCGCCCCACCTCTTCCATGACGGTTTCGGTCTGGTCGCAGCACGCCTCGATAATCAGTCCCATCTCCCCCGGCGAGAAACGGCATTTACGGGCGGTCTCCAGCCAGTGCCTGCGGCTGATCATATCCCAGCGGTAATGGCTCTGTTTGCCATGCACCGCCATGGCCATGCTCACCTTCTGCCGATCGATCTGTCGGGTGGTGACAAGCGGATGCACCGAAATCACATCATAGAGTGGTGTCAGGCGATAGAGCCCGCCGGCCAGGTGAACAATGCTGAAATTCTTGGCGTGGCCATCGATTGCCGCCAGCATCCAGAACAACAGCTGCGCCTTCATGAAGGTCGCCCTGTCCTCCCGGCTGCTCAGGGACCCAAGGAGAATATCCATGATCTTCTGCATGCCGGGGCCGCCATCGGCCTCGTATTTGAGGTTGCCGGACATTCCTGAGGCCTGGCACATATCCTCCTGGGGCAGACGCATCAGCCAACTGCCGTCTTCGGCCCAGCGCCGATCAAAACGCTCGACCACGAGTGCCTTCTGATCGCCAAACGTGTGCATTTCAGCCGGGGCTATCGGCAGGCCAAAGCCGGCAAGCAGGCGATGACAGAGCCACTCGTTTTCCACGCTGGTGCTCAGGTCGATGCCACTCCGGCCAAACTCGCCAATCGGCAGCTTGAAGAGATGGCTGGTAGGAGTCGCGCCTGCGGGTCGGCACCAGCGACCATTGTGCAAGAGAAGTGCTGTTTTCTCTTGGGCGCCGGCCAGCGAGATCCGGAAATCGACATCGAGATCTACCCCCAGCGGCATGGCCTGATAATTCTTCAGAATGCCGGCGATTTCCATGTCGCTAAGGGGCTGGGCCTGTACTGTGCGGATATCGAGCTGCTCGCCTTCCGGCAGCAATTGCAAAGCGCCGACACAATCCCGGCCGATCCGGGCAAGCAGGTCGAAACATCGCCCGGATTCGGCCCTGGTTCGTACCTGCAGTCGGCTGCGGATCGGCTGACTGTCGGGCAGGAGATTGTCGAAATAGTTTTCGACAATCGGTCCGGTGTATTCACGACTAGTGTCTCGTCAACAATCAAGTGTCGGATAAAGGCGCCGTAGTTTTATCCGAGCGTTGTCATTGGTAAACTGCCAATTCACTTTGGCATTTTTGTTGTTTCTGTGTTCCTGCCATGCATTTGCTTCTTTCCTGACTATTTCAACATCGTCGATTCTTCTGTTCAGACATTGACCCGTGAGGACGTTCAACTCTATCTCGGCCATATTGAGCCAGCTGCCGTGTTTTGGAGTGTACACAAACTCGAAACGATCCCATAATGCTTTTGCTTTTTCAGGCGGGAAACTTTCATAAAGAGCTCCGGGTTCATGCGTGTTCAGATTATCCATAACCAGAGTTATCTTCTCTGCCTCTTTATATTTCTCTGCTATCTCTTCCAGAAAAACCGCCCAATCTCGCTTTGTTTTTCTTTCGGTGATCGTCACCATACGCTTTCCCGACAATGGTTCGCAGGCAAGAAAAATATTGCAAACGCCATGACGGACATACTCGAAATCATGCCTTGCCGGTTGTCCTTTTGACGCTGGAATCGGTACTTTCGTTTCCCCAATCAATTGTTTCGGCGACTCGTCCATGCACACTACAGGATGGCGTGGATCGTGAGGGCGCTTATAAACATCGAGCACCTTTTCCATATTGGCAACAAAACTGCCATTGTGTTCCGGTGGAATCAACCACCCTTTCTGCTGCCAAGGCTTGAGTTCGTTTTTTTTAGAATACGCCGAACCGCCTCATGGGAAATGCTGTCGATGTATTCAAGTTCAACGGCCTTATCGGCCAGTAATCTTAGAGACCATCGGGAAAATCCCTCAGGTGGATCGCCGCAACTTAAGGCAATCAAGTGTGCTTCGAAGTCGCCGTCCGCCTTTTTTGTATAAATGCGATCTGCTTTTCTTTTATCGAGGGCTATATCAAAACCCTCCTCAACAAACCTCTTCTTTACTCGATCGATTTTCTTCATGCTGATATTCAGAACCTTCGCAATCTCTTCATTCGTTAAGCGTTTGGTTTGAAAGCCACCAGCATCACAACCGAGCAAAATCAATGCATTGAGGATTTTCTGTGATTTATGCTCCCCTTTTGATGCAAGGTCGCTCAGAAGTTCGCGTTCTTCTTTGGTGAGTGTCACAATATATCTGCTCATAGTCTAACCTCCTGGGTTGAGTATGAGCAAATGATAACATAAATTTACGACATTTCAATGTTGACATGACACTAGCCAAAGGGAGCGACAGGGATATCGGCCTTCTCAAGTCAGAATCGAGCCATGAATGCTCATAGCGGAAAGTCAACACCCCGCTGGCCGTGGAGTGCAGATTGCCCACCGGCATACCATTCATCAATACCTGGAGCACCGCACTTCTCCTGGCCATTACCAGATCTCCTTGCCGGTGGGGGGCGATTCCATTTTGGGCTGTACTACCAGACCTGCCCCCAGAGCCGACAGGAGCCTGAACAGGCTGTCCACACGGCTATTGGGGTTGCCGTTCTCAAGCAGGGAGACCTTCTTCTGATCGAGTCCGACCCTCCTGCCCAGTTCAGCCTGGCTCAAGCCCTGCTGACGACGCATATCCCGTAATCGGGCGCCGATGTCTCCCGGTGAAACCAGTATCGTTTGCATAGCACCTCCACATGTCGATAGAGACATAATAGTGCTTTATGTCGAAAGCGCAATAGTTGATTTATTTGTCGTTATCGACATGCAGGTGCCTATTGATAGAGTAAGGTGGACCACTGAGTCAAGACAAAAAACCACTGAGTTTAAGCTGCACATTCAACTTCACTCGCAGCTGGACGGCGCTGCCCCGGTGTTGCCTTTGCTTTGGCTGTTGCTTCTGAGGTGGATCAACCCCCTGCGGAGCGTAGCGGAACAGGGGGGAACATCACTATACCTCACCATATTATTGCTCGGTTTCACGCAGCGCTTATTCGACATCTTGCTAATGAAATGAGTCAGGTCGACATTTATGATTGCTCGAAATATTCGCCCATTGTGGCATTGAAAATTAGGCCAATTCTTT
>JAUYSF010000451.1 GCA_030696435.1 Desulfoprunum sp.
CAAGATTTCGGGTGATGCGGTCCATGATCGCGGGCTTTGCCAGCCTGCTGCTATAGTTGGGGTCAAAAATCCGGACAAGGTCGAAATGACCAACAACAGCGGGCTTGAGGAGCTGGATCATTTCGTATTGTTGATCAAAATATTTGCAGTAGAGGGCGTCTATACCGCCAACCTTTTCTGCTGTCAGATCATATTGCTCTTGGGAATAGTCAAAGCCCATATCATCGACAAAGTGCACGGAACCGACGATATAATCCGGTCGGAAGGTGTCTATCAGCGAGGGGATAAAGGTTTCATAGCCGCTGTAGGTCTCGATCTCCATCGCTGCAAAAATCCTGATCTCAGAATTGTACTTTTCCTGGAGCCTTCGGCATTCCTTCATATAGCCGCCAAAACGATGCAAGAGAAATTCCGGGGTCAGTCCAGCTTTTTTCTGATCGGGATAGAGCAGCTCTGCACTGATCGCCGGAACATGCTCGGTGATACCGACCCATGGAAACTGCTTGCTGATATATTGCCGGATGATTTCTTCCAGGGTATCGGTGGCGTGGTGACAAAATTGTCCACTATGCCCGCCATGGACAGAGACGAATGCTGTTTTTTTCATCGAATACGTTAAAAATCTTTTGTTATTAAATTGGATTGCGCCCTATCGAATAGACCTTTGTGCCGAGAGATCATAAAGTCATGCTGACCGGGACGGAAAAGAACCTGCTGATCGCAGTCTTTCAATCGACTCTCAGTCGCCAAGACAGGTTCCGACGTTTCGGGCACTTTTGAGCCAGCTGTGATCTAAGGGTACCGTCGATCGTTTGCCAACCACCTCGGCAAGCGGTACCGCCTCGGTACCCTCTCCTCGGACGGCGATCATCACCCCTTGTACGCCCTGCTCTATATAGTCGACACAGGCGCTGCCCAGCCTCGTGGCCAAGACCCGGTCTGCGGCGGTGGGCGTGCCGCCACGCTGCAGATGACCGAGAATGGTGATGCGCGATTCCAGCCCGGTCATCTCTTCCAGCTGACGACTGAGCTTGAGGGTATGGTTGCTGCGAAAGAGATCAAAATCCTGCAGAGCCTCAGTGGCCTTTTTCTCGGCCTTGGCGTCTTTCTCCTCCCGCGCCTTGGTCTTTTTCTTCTTCAGGCTCACGTATTTTTTGCTGTCTTCAACGGAGAGCGCCCCTTCCGCCACCACCACGATACTGAAATTGGTTCCCCGCTGCTGGCGCTGGCGAATGGCCTGGGCCACCTTGACCGGATCATAGGGAATTTCCGGGATGAGGATGACATCGGCACCGCTTGCCAGCCCCGCCCCGAGCGCCAACCAGCCAGCGTTATGGCCCATCACCTCGACCACGATAATCCGGTGGTGGCTATGGGCCGTGGAATGCAGGCGGTCGATGGCCTGGGTGGCGATCTCCATGGCGGTATGAAAACCAAAAGTCAGGTCGGTCATGCCCACGTCATTGTCGATGGTCTTGGGTAGGGTCAGGATGTTAAGACCGCGCTGGGCCAGCTGATAGGCGTTCTTCTGGGTGCCACCGCCGCCGATACAGACCAGGGCATCGAGGTTGTGGCGATGATAATTGTCACAGATCACCTTGGTCATATCCATGAGCTCACCACCAACCGGCATGCGATGAGGTTTATCCCTGCTGGTCCCGAGGATGGTGCCGCCGAGCGTCAAGATTGAAGAGAGGCCTTCCCGGTCAAGCCGCATGGTGCGATTCTCCATGAGACCGCGAAAACCGTCCCGAAAGCCGAGGATATCAATCCTGCCGGTGCCCAAGGCTGTTTTGCCGATAGCCCGGATAGCCGCATTTAGCCCCGGGCTGTCGCCGCCGGCCGTCAATATGCCAATATGTTTATTCATCGTTTCATCCGATTTAAGGTTCTCAGAGAGAAAAACGTACACCTTCTCTTCTTACCTATTCTGCTACGTTTTTTCAAATGGACAATACGTTTTTCTCGGACGGTCTCTCTCTACTCATGCCCGCAACCACAGGCGGGAGGACAGGGTTTCCTGTTTCCCGCTGCCGGTTTTGCCTTCGGCAGGGTCGGAAAGCCACTTTGGAAGTGGGTGGCAGAAGGCGTGATCCTTTTTCTCCGAAACCAAGAGAATAAGGGCTTAACGGACAGGGCAAGCAGGATGATCGCCCCGACATACTTGAGGGACTCAGGTATCAGTTCGGCGGCCTCACCGATGACTGCCCTGGGCGAGATATGCAGCATCAGATAAAGTTGGTCAATCCCCAGACCAAAGGCCAGGGTGGACACCGAGAGCACGAGGAGATAGCGGAATGTGCCCCAGCGGCCGAGCATGCCGACCAGAACCGCCAGGGAGGTGATGTTGGTGGCCGGTCCAACCAGGAGAAAGACCAGGGCGGCGCCGGGACTGACTCCCTTGAGGATCAAGGCTGCGGCAATCGGGGTCGAGGCGGTGGCGCAGATATAGAGCGGAATGCCGATCAAGAGCATAAGGAGCATCGAGCTGATGCCGCCACCCAGCCAGGATGCCATCAGGTCATCGGGGATGATGACGGTGATGAGGGAGGCCAGCAGCAGACCGACGAAAAACCACAGGGCAATATCGCCCCAGACCTCGGTTACGGCAAAGCGCAGGCCGGCGACAAGCTTTTCCCATCGACCGTGATGATTTCTATGCTCCTCATCCGGGCAGTCGATGCCATCACAGCACTTATCAACCGGGCAGCTGCGATCAACCGTGATCGCCCCGGTATCCTTGGGCCAGTGCAAGATATTTTCCAAAAAGCCGGCGGCGATGGCCGTGATAAAGGCGGCAACCGGTCGGGCCACCGTCATGATCGGATCGAGCAGGGCGTAGGTGATGAAGATCGAATCAACGCCGGATTCAGGTGTGGAGATCAGAAAGGCCGTCGTTGCTCCCTTGTTCGCTCCCTGTTTTTGCAGTGATGTTGCCGCCGGCAACACGCCACACGATCAGAGAGGCAGCGGCACCCCGAAAAAGGCCGCTTTGATCACCGAGGAAAATCGCCCTCGCCCGAGATGCCTGGCGATGGTATCCGGATTGAGGATAACCTTGAGAAGCCCGGCCATGAGGATACCAAAGAGAATATAGACCGAGGAATCAAGCAGGATTTGCCAGGCCTCCCGGACTATTGCAATTATAAAATGTAACGATGTAGTAAACATATATCTTACTTCCTCTGTTGTAATTCGCTTATTCCGCCAAAGGCAAAATGACCCCGGCTCCTATTTTTCTTCCCGCAGATGCAGGAGGGCCAGATCGATCAACTCCGTCACATGTTGATCCAGCAGGCGGTAATAGAGAACCGTCCCTTCCCGTCTGTTGGCCACCATACGCATGGTGCGCAACAGCCTGAGCTGATGACTCACCGCCGACTCGGAGATTTCGAGCAGGGCCGAGATATCACAGACGCACATCTCCTCCTCTCGCAGGGCGTGCAGGATCCGCAGGCGGCTGGGGTCTCCAAAGGCCTTGAATACCTGACTGAGCCCCTCGATTTCAGCGGCGGATAAGGCCTTCAGCCGCGCATCCACGACTTTTTCGAGATGAATAATGCGGCACCCGCAGCTGTCCTGTCCTGTTTCCATTCCACCCTCTCTCGCTGAACATGTCTTGTATGAGTATCTGCTCACATATTGCACATTAACCATGATCTGTCAATAAAGCAGATGCATTTTGCCGGTGAATTGATCATAATGCGTTTTTTCTTGTACCGGCAAATGCAACATTATACTTCCCGTTCAACCATCATGCTAAAATCCGAAACCACCAGACCAGGCACGCTCTATATTGTCGCCACCCCGATCGGTAATCTCGAAGATATCACCCTCCGGGCCCTACGGACCTTAAAGGAGGTCGACCTGATCGCCGCCGAAGATACCCGGCACAGCCAGAAGCTCCTCAACCATTTCGGTATCCATACCCGTCTGATCAGCTACTACCGGGAAAAGGAGACCGAGCGGGCGCACGAACTCGTTCTCCGCCTGCAGGCTGGTGAGAGTGTTGCCCTGATCAGTGATGCAGGCACGCCCGGCATCTCCGATCCCGGCGCCATCCTGGTCCGCTTGGCACGTGAGGCGGCGATCACGGTTGTACCCATCCCCGGCCCGTCCGCCCTCACGACGGCCTTATCGTCGGCAGGACTTGCGGAGGGCACCTTTCTCTTTCTCGGCTTTCTGCCCTCGCAAAAGGGTCAGCGGCAAAAACTCCTCCTCTCGCTTGCCGATTCCGAACATCCGCTGGTGCTCTATGAGTCTCCCAACCGCATGGCGGCCCTGTTTGCAGATGCCCTGGATGTCCTCGGCGAACGCCAGGCCTTCTGGGCCAGAGAACTCACCAAATCCTATGAGGAGCTGCAGGGCGGCCCATTAAGCGAACTCCTGGCCCTGGCCGGCAGCCGCAGGAATAAGGGTGAATCCGTGGTCATCATCTGTCCCGGCGCCAAAAACCAGGCGGAAGGCGACAATCTCGAAGAACTGCTCCTGTGGTACCGCGACCACTCCGGGCTCTCACTCAAGGATGCCTGCCGCAAGTTGGCCTCCGACCTCGGCCTGTCCCGCTCGCAGATCTATCAGCAGGCCCTGGCAATCTGGCGAGATGACCAATGATATCTTGACGGTTTTTCCATAACACCCGCCCCCCCCTGTTTCAGAGGTCTTAATTGCCCCAAAAATGGAGTCCAGCTTACTATGAAGATTAACAACATCCCTTTTGGCATAACCGACTGGTCGACCATCGAACCAACCGAGCATATTGGCGCAACCGGTATGGCCCTTTGGCGCACCCGTACCTTTGGCGATCTCCGGGTCCGGATGGTGGAATACAGCCCCGGTTATCTGGCCGATCACTGGTGCAGCAAGGGCCATATCCTCCTCTGCCTGGAAGGCGAACTGCACACCGAACTTGCGGACGGACGCACCTTCACCCTGAGCCCCGGAATGAGCTACCAGGTTGCGGACCAGGCCGAACCCCATCGTTCCTCAACGACCACAGGGGCCAGGCTCTTTATCGTCGATTAATTGATTTTTTCAGGTCTATAAACTCGATTCCATGACTACCTCAACCTCATAGATATATCATGCAGCGAATACGAACCTGTGTAAGCCCCGAAGGCACCTTTCGCTACGGTATCCATAAACCTTCCTACACTGTCGCCAATCTCCGACAAGACTCCCCTGTGCAGGTTCTTGGCTGCAACGAACAGGGCGAGACGGTTTTGAACAGCCCGAATTTTCCCGCCGGCGATCTCACCGTCATCGGTGCCGACTGGATCTTCGAGATCGCCAATCCCCTGCCGTTCAAGGGCACAACTTTTATCGACAAGGAATGGGCGGACGCCAGCGCCAGGGACTATGCCGGGATCCGAATCGCGCCGGCGCAGGAGGTCTCGCTCACCCGAACCTTGGCCGCAACCGGCACTGATGCCGGGCTGATCGAACGCCTGCCTGAACCCTTGCTGCTGGCCCTGGCTACCACCTCGACTGACCCGCAAGATCTGATTCGACTTGCCGAGATGAGCTGTGCCCTGGAAAAAGATGTGGCTGGTCGCCCCACCGGTCTGCGCTACGCTCATCGGCCCGGCGGATCACTGCGGCCGGTCATCCACAGACATCTGCTCTTTGAGGCCGTGGCCAATAACCCTCATCTCCCCGACATCTACAAGATCGTGATGGTCGTCCGACCGGGGGCCCAGGGCGCAAGCGAGATCGTCGGCGAATGGCCCGAGGACGGTCGCAGCCATGTCTATGAGTATCTGCGGCGCAACTCCTATATCGCCGGCGGCCATTACGCCGCCAATATGGCCGACGATGCCATCCGTTATGCCATCGATAGCGTGGATCTTCACGATATACGGGCCCTGCGCCATCTCTACTACCAGCGGACGTATGTCCGTCTCGCCGCAGAACTGGGGATCGCCCTGCCCGACCGGCAGAGGGCATTGAGTCAAACAGAATTGGAAGCACTGCGCCGGGAAATCGGCACTGCTCTGATCAAAGGGGAATCTCCCAGCAGCGCCACCCTGTGGGGCTGGAATTTTGGTTTCGACTATGCCCCGTCAAGGTACCGGCTACATGCCTCACACCAGCAGATCCACCAGCAGTATGCCATGATCCCCGAGACAGTCGAGGCCTTCAGCGGTAGTCTTGAAACCCCTATTGGCATATTCCCGGCCTTCGGCTGCGGCGACATGATCGCCGAGGTTATCGAGCAGTATTGCGCTGCCCACAACCGCGATTTCTTTGCTGACTATATGACCGCTATCGCTAACAACCAGCGCATGGATGGTCGTGATGGCCTGGAGAAAAGTCTTGTGGTCTGGAGTGATGACAATGCCATGCTCTTTGTGCCCAAGGCCCAGACCTCGCAGTGGGAGATTCAGCTCATGACAAGAAAGGATGGAAGTGGCAGGCTCGTCGGTAATACCGTCGAGGCCGACAGCGCTGTAAGGGATTCGCTTGATACCGGCATCTTCATGGCTCAGAAAGCCCTGGCTGCCCTCGGGGCGAAGATGGTCACCTCGATAGAATATCCAAAACGATTCGGCAAAAGAGGGGGCCACAATCAACCCCTACTCTACGCCTTTCTCCCCCGGCTTCCTGAATCACCGGGAGCCTTCAGCGAGGCGCAGCTCAGATTTATCAACGGCCATTATCCAGAGGATTTCGCCGCGGTCTGCCGGCGAAATCTGCCCTGAGAATGGGGAGGCAGTTCCCTGTCTCCCTTTCTCTGTTATTCCCGGATAATATTGACGTTTGCCTGGGAGCAGACGATGACCTTCTGCAGACCGATGCGGGTCTTCGGGTTGACGATGATCGGCCCAGCGATATTGGCATTGAGGGTGCTTTGACGACCTTCCACATCCTCGCTCTTCGACAACATCATCAGAACGGCCAGCTCAAAGGGATCATCGGTCCCGAGGACCTTCTGTTCCTCTTCGCTGAGATCGAGTTCATAATTGAGACCGTAGATCGTCGGATCCACCAGGGTGAAGGTGACCTTCGGGGCATCACAGGATTCCAGCCAATATGCGCTAATATTGTTTTCTTCCTTGTGAAAAACGTTGAACTTGGTGTACTTTTCGAAACCGGGAATTCCCTGGGGAAACGTCAGTATTTTCCCTGGATCGATCTGAGATTGCGCAGCAACACCATCAGCAGTTGTCATAAGCGTCTCCTTGGTGGATGAGGGGGAAAAACAGTAGTAAAGTCACTATAACAGACTTTCCTGACCTATATCAAGGCAGTTTCCCGCAACTACACGATTACACCCCACCTCTTAGTCCACGGCCACTTCTGATGGAGCATACAGGACTTTTGGAGAAACCGTTCACGGCATGACGGGGCATGTCCAATACGATGGAGAAGAGTATGAAAAGAAAAGGATTTTTCGGCAACTGGGGCGGCGCGTTCATCCCGGAAGTGCTCAATCAGACCTTCCGCGAGCTGGAAGAAGAATATAAAAAGGCCAAGGCTGATCCTGCCTTCTGGCAGGAATACCTCGCCCTCATGTCGAACTACTCCTGTCGGCCCACCCCGCTCACCTATGCCGGGAACCTCTCCCGGCACTTCGGCGGCGCCCAGATCTATATCAAGCGCGAGGACCTCAACCATACCGGGGCTCACAAGGCCAACAACGTTATGGGCCAGGGCCTGCTCGTCAAGCGGATGGGCAAAAAGCGGGTGATCGCCGAGACCGGCGCCGGCCAGCATGGCATGGCCACGGCCACTATGGCCGCCAAATTCGGCTTTGCCTGCACTATCTATATGGGCGAGGTGGATGTCAAACGCCAACGCCCGAATGTCTTCTGGATGGAAAAGATGGGCGCCACCGTGGTGCCGGTCAAAGACGGCTCCCGCACCTTGAAAGACGCCATCAACGAGGCCTTCCGCGACTGGGTCACCAATCTCGACGACACCCACTATGTCTTCGGTACGGCCTGCGGCCCCGCGCCTTTTCCCGAGATGGTCAGCTGGTTCCAGTCGATCATCGGCTCTGAGGCGGCCAGACAAATCGTCGAACTGCACGGCAAACTGCCGGCCAGGGTCTATGCCTGCGTTGGCGGCGGCTCAAACGCCATGGGCGTCTTCCAGGGTTTTATGCATGATGCGGTGGAACTCGTCGGGGTTGAGGCCGGAGGCCACGGCATCGCCAGCGGCAAGCATGCCGTCAGACTCTGCGGCACGGATGCCTCTCCCGGCGTGGCCCAGGGCTACAAGACCATGTTCCTGCAGAACAGTGACGGCCAGATGCTCGAAACCCATTCGGTGGCGGCAGGTCTTGATTATGTCGGGGTCAGCCCGATCCTCTCCGATCTGGCTGATAAAAAACGGGTACGCTTCGAGTCGGCAACCGATACCGAGGTCATTGCCGCCCTC
>JAUYSF010000051.1 GCA_030696435.1 Desulfoprunum sp.
GTCTGAAAAAACTCTACCTGAGCAGGATCGAGGCCGAAGGCTTTTACTATGTCCACAAAAGCCGCCCGTTTTTCGGCGAGCTCACCGAATTCATGAGCAGCGGCCCCTGTGTCGTTATGGTCCTTGAGGCAGAAGGGGCCATTAAAAAATGGCGTGACCTGATGGGTGCCACAAATCCTGCCGATGCCCCGGAAGGTACCCTGCGCCGGCAATTCGGCACATCAGTCGGTGAAAATGCCACCCATGGCTCCGATGCCCCTGAGACAGCCGCTTTTGAAATGGGCTACTTTTTTTCCGGTCTCGAACTGCTTTAATATCCTCCCACTCTCTCCGTTGCTTGGTCAACTTGCAACGGAGAGAGTGCCTTTCATCGCTCTCCTCGTTTGTGTCTTCCTCTTCTTCTCCTTTTTCTGGTTCTGCCATGTACCGCTTTGACCTGATTTCTTTACCGTATAGCTCGACTTTATTTTATAAATCTATAAAGATAGACTGGAATAATGCTTCTGAAACCTGTATCATTATTCATGCTGAACAGGTCTCAAAAGAGTCTGTTTTCAATTGAAAAAGATGTTTGCCATCATCTCTGATCTCATTGAATTGCTGGATGATAGCGATGAGGTCTTTATCACCAAAGAGCACTATGGTCAAAGAGAGTATGTGATGCGCTGTTTGAATACTTGTTCTGTCCTATCTCTTCTCTTCGTCCTGTTGTTTCCCCTTTCCAGTCTTGCCGACAACACAGATCTGACACGACCGCTCTATCTCGGTCAGTCCTGCGCCTTGACCGGCCCCACCAAAAATCTCGGACTTGAAATGCGGGCGGGACTTCTTGCCGCATTTGCCGAAGCGAATCAGGCCGGTGGCGTGTCGGGGCGCGAGATTGTCCTTTTGAGCAGGGATGACGGCTATGAACCGTATCGGGCCGTGCAGAACGCCAGGAAGTTTATCGATCAGGACAAGGTTTTTCTGTTGATAGGTGCGGTCGGCACACCCACTTCCGAGGCGGTAATTGCCATAACGGAAAAAGAGCGGATCCCGTTTTTTGCACCGTACACGGGAGCGGAATTTCTGCGAACGCCCTTTAAAAAATATGTCATCAATATTCGGGGCAGTTATTATCAAGAGATGGAAAAGGTCGTTTCCTATTTTGTCGATACCTTGAAATTGACCCGCATTTCCTGTTTTTACCAGAATGACAGCTTTGGCTATACCGGACTCCGAGGGGCGGAAATCGCCCTGCAAAAAAGAGGATTACAGCTCGTCTCGACAGGGACCTATGAACGTAATACGGTGGCTGTTTTGGGTGGGATGAAAGATATTCACAAAGAAAATCCTCAGGCGGTTCTCCTCGTGGGGGCGTATGCCGCCTGTGTAGAATTCATCAAGCTCAGCACATTGCGTTACAGCGACAGTATTCGCTTCAGTAATATCTCCTTCGTCGGTTCCGTAAGCCTGCAGAAGGCCCTGGGAGAGTTCGGTAAAAACGTGATTATCTCCCAGGTTGTGCCCTTTCCCTGGAACAGTGAGATTCCCCTGATCCGGGACTACGTTATGGCCCTCGACACCTACCAGCATGAACACACCCCTGATTTTACTTCTCTGGAGGGTTACATAGCCGGTCGGTTGTTCACCGCTATCGCACGAAAGGTCCAAGGAGAATTGACGAGAGAAAAATTCATCAAGACCATGGAAGAGGTGGGGCGGTTTGACCTCGGCGGACTCGTTTTCCAGTTTGGCCCACAAGACCACCAGGGCATGGATACGATACTCCTGACCTCGATATTTCCGAACTTTCTGGTGATCGAATAACTTTTCCTGGCCATTAACAGGCTATAACCCGTACGGGAAGAAACAATGTTAGGGAAAAAAAGAACATCTCTTTCCGCCGCCCCCTTTCATGTCGCCTTATTTGTTATTCTGTCGATGGCAGGAATTCTCGGCCTATTCTGGGCCTATGATGAATATCTGACCTATCAGTTTACCCTCAGCAGTATCCGTGAACGCTATCAGAAAGAATATCAGAACCGCCTGACCGAAGAAATGGAAAATGTCCTCGGCTTTGTTGAATACAGCAAGTCGCAGATGGATCAACTCATTGAAATGGAACTGCGCGATAAGGTGCAGATTGCCTATATCACCGCCTCCCACCTGTATAGTCTCTACAAGGATAAAATCGACCAAGAGGAATTGAAGTCGATGATCGTCGAGGCCATTCGCCCGCTGCGTTATGACACCGGGAAAGGGTATTATTTCATCGGCAGAACCGACGACGGCTATATTGAACTCAACGCTGATCGGCCCGAGCAGGAAAAGGCCATACTCGAAGATATACAAGATACCGATGGTAATTTTCTGATCAGAGAGATGATAGAGATTGCCTTACAGAAAGGTGCTGGTATTTATCGATATAAATGGACAAAACCGGAGGCTGAGGGGAAAAATCACCAAAAGGTTTCTTTTGTAAAATATTTTTCGCCATTCAAATGGTTTATCGGCTCAGGAGTGTACCAAGACGATATGCAGGCGAGCATGCAGGAAGACATCCTCGAACGCCTCAGGAAAATACATTTCGGTAAAAACGGTGATGTATCCTGCTTCAGCATTGATGGGACGATTCTGATCGATTTTGACAAGATGCGCAGCGGTCGACGCATTTCAGGGCTTGTCGACAGCGAGGGCAAGGCCTTTGGCAAAGAGATGTTGTCCTTGGCAGGGAGCGCAGAGAAAAAGGGATTTGTCCAGTATTCCCACACGAAGGCAGGGACTCGCAAGACTGTGATGCGCTTGAGCTATGTAAAGAGCTATCCCGAGTGGGGCTGGGCCGTTGTAACTGGTCTTGATATGGATAAAATGGAAGAAGAGATCACCTTCGAAACCAACAGGCTTCGAATGGTCGCCTTCCGGGATATAGCTGTTTTTGTCCTCCTGCTGTTTCTGGCCATCTCGATTGTGGCAGTCATTGCCTATTTCCATTCGTTGAAAATCAAGCACGGCATAGATCTTTTTACAGATTTTTTCAAGGATGCGGCGGATAAAAAGCTCAAACTCGAAGACGTGGATTTTCAGTACAACGAATTCGTTACCTTGGGTGAGTTTGCCAATAAAATGGTGGATGAGAGAATTGAGAAGGAGCAAATCATTCACAGCGATAAACTCCGCCTCGATACCCTCCTTGAACTGGGGCGTATGGTTGACAGATCCCAGCAGGAGATCAGTGATTTCATCCTGTCACGGATGTTGGAAATCACTCGTAGTGAAAGAGGCTATATAGCTTTTATCAACAGAGATCACACGATTGTCTCCTTGCAGTCATTCCTTGAGCGCAGTGCTGAAAAATGGCAAAAGCAGGACAGTGAGATTTCCTATTTCGCCAACAAGGCGGGATTTGTCACCCTTGCTCTGCAATCAAAGACCTCGGTGATCTGCAATTCTTCCTGCGATGCCTTTGACTCCATAGTTTATCCGCCGGAAAAGGGACTGATCCGAAATCATCTCGATGTCCCGATTATCGATAACGATCAGGTGCCGTTTATAGCCGGGGTCTGCAATACGCAAGGTGATTATTGCGAATCAGACGCAGGGCAACTCAGCCTTCTGCTTGAGGGGATGTGGCACCACTTCCTGAAAACCAGTTCGGAGAAGGAAATGATCCGCCTGAGAAATCTCCTCAAAGGGATCAACGATTCGATGCCATCCGTGCTTATCTGCGTTGACATGAACGGCCGGGTCATGCAGTGGAATACGGAGGCGGAAAGGGTAACCGGCTTGTCGGCAAAGGCTGCTGAAAATCGGCTGCTTAGTCATGTCTTCCCGCGCCTCAATAGTCATTTGTGGAAAATTCAGACGGTTATTGCCAGTGGACTTCCTGCAGAAGATAGAAAGGTCCCCTATGCCCGGGAAGGAGAGACGCGTTATGAGACAATCACCGTCTATCCCCTCATTGCCGAGCAAGTTACCGGGGCAGTTATCAGGATCGATGATGTGACCGAGAAGGTATATATTGAGGATCTGATGATTCAATCGGAAAAAATGCTCTCGGTCGGGGGGTTGGCGGCAGGGATGGCCCATGAGATCAACAATCCTCTCGCCGGTATCCTGCAGAATCTCCAGGTGGTACAAAACCGACTTTCACCAGATCTTGCCAAGAACAGCGAAGTTGCTGGGGAAATCGGCCTCAGCATGGAAGATATCGTCAAGTATCTGCAGAAAAGAGGGATTGATGAAATGTTTCAGTCGATCAACGAATCAGCAAAAAGGGCAGCCAAGCTGGTTCTCAATATGCTCTCCTTCAGCAGGAAGAGCGATTCGAGCTTTTCTAGCCAGGATCTATGCGAAATCATGGACATAACCCTGGAATTGGCAGCCAATGATTATGATTTGAAGAAAAAATATGATTTCAAAAACATAGCGATTGAAAAGAACTACGGAGAAAACATCCCCCTCGTACCTTGTGAAGTTACCAACATCCAGCAGGTATTTCTCAATATCATTAAAAATGCGGCCTATGCGCTGTCGGAGAAAGCATTCGGCGTTGATGCCCCGAAATTGTCAATACGTATGAGCAGGGACGACAGAATGGTCACTGTGGAAATTGCCGATAATGGCCCCGGTATAGATGAGAAGATCAGGAAGCGAATCTTTGAACCATTTTTTACCACAAAACCGATCGGACTCGGGACTGGCCTCGGCATGTCCATTTCGTACTTCATTGTGCATGATCAGCACAAGGGCACTATTGAAGTGAAATCAGAGATAGGCAAAGGAGCGGCATTTATTATCCGCCTGCCGTATCAGCGATAGCTTGGTCATCCGCCTGATGAGAAGGCATATCCCCTTTATTTGGTGGAAAGCACTTCACAGTTCAGGCTGCCTTCGCCAAGCAGAATTTCAACCTGATCGCCGCGATGCACCTCACTGCTGTGGGATATGATTGACCACGTCGCTGTGCCTTTATCCGCTTTTCTGACAATCGCGTAGCCGCGACCTAAGGTGGCCAGGGGGCTCATACTGTCAAGGAGGGCGGCACATTTGGCAAGGGCTGCCCTTTTATTCTGGAGATTGCCTTGCACCTGCTGAATCAGGCGCTTTTTCAGGTATTCCACCTGCATGGTCTTGAGAGCAAGGGTATGCAGAGGTGTCTGCCTCTCTAGACGTTCCAGAAGTCGACCGAGTTTCTGTTCTTTGTGCAGCAAACTGTGATGAACGATCTGCGTGAATCGATGAATACTGAGATCAAGTCTGAGGGAGAGGGGCTGCAGAGTATCTTGAAGATCACCAAGAAAACGCAGGTGCTGATTAAGTGCCTTTTGTTCCCGTGTAAGTTTTCTGGAAATCGCCTGTAAAAGCTGCCTTCTATGGCTGGCAATCTGTTGCCTGAGGAGAAGGTTGTCGGGGACGATTTTTTCAGCGGCCCCGGTTGGGGTCGGGGCGCGCAGGTCGGCACAGAAATCGGCAATGGTAAAGTCTATTTCATGGCCGATACCTGTGACAACCGGGATTTTTGAACGGTCTATAGCCCGAGCGACACACTCCTCGTTAAAGGCCCACAGGTCCTCAATTGAACCGCCACCCCGGCAAAGGACAATCATATCGGCTGGTATTTTACGGTTAACAAGATCAAGGGCAGCGGCGATTTCTTCTCCAGCACCTTTGCCCTGAACCCTGACCGGCAGTATCTGGATGTCGACGGAGGATCTCCGGCTGTGCCAGACTGTGAGAAAATCATGGATCGCAGCCCCACTGGGTGAAGTGACGACGACAATTTTTTCAGGGAAAAGTGGCAGAGTTTTCTTCCTGGCACCATCAAAAAGCCCTTCTGCTGCAAGTTTTTTCTTCAGTTGCTCAAACTTGACCTGCAACTCGCCTGAACCGAGGTGTTCGACAATGTCGACAATCAGCTGATATTCGCCCCTCTGTTCATACACCGAGATCCTGCCATGACAGATTATCTGTTGTCCATCCTTCAGAGAGCGACTGAGATAGCGTTCCTGGGGCTTGAAGAGTACCGCCCTGATCTGGGCTGAACTGTCCTTCAAGATGAAGTACTGGTGGCCGGAATAAGGGATGCGGAGATTGGAAATTTCGCCGCAGATATGAATGAAACGAAAAGAATCTTCGAGCAGGGACCTGATTGATTGAGTCGCTTGAGATACGGTCAGGACTTCTGTGTCGAAAAAGAGTGACATGGCAAAGGGCTATTTCAGGTAATTCGTGCGTAGGCAAGAGTGATTGCGAATGGACAGGGAGGCCTGTATATATTATAGTTCTGCGCTCAAGTTAGAATTATTACCCTGAAAGGTAAAGAAAAAATAATAAGGAGGAGTTTTATGGCCGGAGAGAGTGCTTTTGATAAACGACACGTGGAGGCAAGTGCACTCAGCGGGGTTGATGGCTTGCTTGAACATCTCAACCTTCCTCCTGCCGTGATAAGCTCTATCAGAAAGAATAAAACGACTCTTCAGATAGCCGTCGGTCTGGTTATTACCTCAATAGTTGTCTGGTCTCTCTATGGCTCCTACCGCGAGAAGAAAATAGAAAAGGCCTCATCTGCCCTTGCCGTTGCCATGCAGAAGGGGCCATCAGAAAGGGCCGCAGTGCTTGAGAAAGTCGCTGCAGATTTTTCGGGCACCTCTTCAGCAGTTTGGGCCCAGGTAGAACTAGCGCATCTGGATGTGCAGAATGGCAAATTTGCGGAGGCTGCCGAAATATACAACAGGCTCAAAAAAGATCTCGATGCCGACACTCCCCTCTACGCGCTTACCATATTCGGTATTGCCCAGGCCCATGAGGCGAACCATGCTTACAAGGAGGCAAAAGAGGCTTACCAGCTTCTGAAAGATATTAAGGGATATCAGACCATCGGCTATACTGGCATGGCCAGAATTCAAGAAACCCAGGGAGAGATAGCCAAGGCCCTGGAAACATTGAACGGCTATTTCGCTACCTTGGTCGGAGAGCCTGCTACCGACGCCAACAAGCGGTTTATTGAAGAAAAGTTGGCGCGCTTGAAGGCCAGGCAGTGAGACTCATAACTTCCACAGATGAGGTTTCTCAAATAACAACCGCCTGGCGGGAAGAGAGACAGCGCATCGTCCTTGTCCCGACTATGGGGTGGTTTCATGAAGGACATCTCGCCCTCATGCGGATGGCCGGAAAACTCGGAACCAGGACCGTTGTCAGCCTTTTTGTCAATCCTATCCAGTTCGGCCCCAAAGAAGATCTTGCTGCGTACCCGAGAGACCTGGAACGTGATCGGTTGCTGGCCGAGAAAGAAGGGGTTGATGTGCTTTTTGCTCCTGCCGTTGGAGAGATGTTTGGGAAACATTTTCAGACCAGAGTATCTCTCAGCTTGATTTCTCAAGGGCTGTGCGGGGCCAACCGGCCCGGTCACTTCGATGGGGTTGCCACAATCGTCAGCAAACTCTTCCATCTCACGTGCCCGCACACCGCCGTTTTTGGCGAGAAGGATCTGCAACAGTTGGCACTCCTCCGGCAGATGGTGATTGATCTGAACTTTGCAATCGAGATTGTCGGCCATCCCATTGTCCGGGAAAGTGACGGCTTGGCCATGAGTTCCCGTAACAGCTATCTTACAGAGGATGAGCGACAGGATGCCCTTTGTCTGTATAAAGCCATTGGCTCTGCCAAGCAGATGGTGCAGAACGCCTGCACCGTTGCAATTCCTGTGCTGATTGACGAGGCAAAAAGAATAATCCATGCCCACGCCGGCTGCACTGTTGAATATGTTCATGTGGTCGATCGGCATACCCTTGCGCCATGCCGGATAATTGATCAGAACAGCGTTCTGGCACTGGCCGTAAAAGTCCATGGGAAGGTCCGTCTCATCGATAACGCCCTCCTGTTGGAAGGCTGAAAAAAATCAAATCTTCCCATACGTTCTTGGGGATATAACTATGACCTGAAAACAAGAGATTCATATCTTGATTCAGTGTAATCCAGAGACAAAAAGAGGTCTAAGATGCCAGGATTTGAAGTTTTTGGTAATGAAGAAAAAAAAGAAATACAGGACGTTCTCGATACAGGAGTGTTGTTCAGATACGAATTCGCAGAACAGCGCAAAGGTGTCTTTAAAGTGCGGGAATTTGAAGAAAAATTTGGCCAATACTGCGGAACCGGTTTTGCTCAGGCCGTCACATCCGGGACCTCGGCCCTGAAGGTGGCTCTTACCGCCCTTGGAGTAGGTCCTGGGGACGAGGTTATTACCCAAGGTTTTACCTTTGTTGCCACCTGGGAGGCGATCCTCGAATTGGGGGCGCAGCCGGTGTTTACCGAGATCGATGCCACTCTGAATATGGCTCCGGCCGATCTGAAGAAAAAAATCACCTCAAAGACCAGATGCATTGTTCCCGTACATATGTTGGGAGCTCAGGCCAGAATTGAAGAAATTGTTGAGATCGCCCAAACCCATGCAATTCCGGTCCTCGAAGACACCGCCCAGGCTGCAGGAGGCCGGATCAGGGGAAGGCATCTGGGCACATTCGGCCGCTGCGGTACCTTTTCATTTGATGCAGTGAAAACCATGACCACCGGCGAAGGCGGGATGATAATTACCGCAGATGAAGCTTTCTGGCGGGTCATGTCGGAATATCAGGATCATGGCCACGATCACATTATTAATCCCGGCGGTCGCGGCGGAGAAGGGCGGAGGTTTATCGGCTCGAACTACCGGATGATGGAGCTTCAGGGGGCGATAGGTCTTGCCCAGTTGGCAAAGTTGGACACGATGATTATTGCCATGCAGAAAAACAAGGCGACAATCAAAGAGGCGGCATCGTCAATACCAGGGGTCGGATTCAGGACATTGATCGATGAGAAGGGCGATACGGCAACGCATCTGGCTTTCTTTCTACAGGACTCAGAGCATTGCCGACGGGTCAACGAGGTTTTACGGGCAGAGGGCTGTGGCGCCATCAATTTTTCTGAAAATGCGTGGCACTATTTCCCTCAATGGGAGCATCTCCTGAATAGTCGAACCCTGACCAGTTCTGGCTGGCCTTTTACCGGCGCCGACGGAAAGAGACGTTTTGTCTACGATCCAGAGAGTCTGCCTGATTCTGCTGAGATAATGAACCGTACTCTTGTCTTCCCGGTCTCGGTCAAAATGTCGCAAGAACGGTTGGACTCAATGTGTCTTGCCTTGAATAAGGCTGGGAAGGTCTGATCTCCGGGGATTCCAGGACCTCAATTAACGATTTACGGAGGTCCTGGACTTATTGCTAGCGGTAAAACTTGTGTGAGCCGAACTGATCAACGAAGGTGTACTTTGATATCCAATTCGGGCTGACGCTAGTTAGATGATAATATGTTGAACCGCGAGTGAAATCATCGTTTTTCAAAGCGATGACGACTGATTCCATACATTGCAGAAAGGCCTGGGGGTCCTCGGGAAAATACGAATCTTTGTGAAGCGTCCAGCTGAACTGGTGGGGTTGACGGATCACATCCTTGATGGAAAGATCCTCTTTTTTAGCGCGATTGAGTGTTACATGGGCAACTGCTATCTGTCCTATTTGTGGCTCTGAACGAGCCTCATGGTAGACATTGAGTGTCAGCCATAAAAGCCCTTCTAGAATAGTCACGGAATTTTCTCCTGTATTTTTTTGAAGTGTTCAAGTTGTGCGGCAACTGGTATTGAAACGCTGCAAATCTTGGGGGGTGGTTATCTACTTGAAGTAAAACAAGTGTGGCAGATTATAAGAGTTATTGCTGATCAGGAATAGCTCTCACATTCTAGGCACTATACTCTACAGGCCACTGGAGTCAAGGCAAAACCTGCCAGCTTTAATTGAACAAAGGTATTCATGGATATCTTTTCGAGGTAAAAAGTTGAAAAGGTAGGCTGCACTTCGGCACATGGGAACAGATATTCTACGGCGAGTTTGATGGCCGGCGGAAAAAGAGAGTTCTGCTCAAAATCATTGGAGAGTAGGCAACTTCTCAGACTGACGACCTCAGCTCATCACCAGGTTGAGTGACAATGAATAAAGAGTTGTCAGCGTAAAATCATGCGGAGGTGGGCAGCATGGCGGGTTTGTAATGAAAAAGTGGTCCTAGAATGTCTCCTGCGGCTTTCGTGGTGGACATCACCTGTTCAAGGACTGAATAGGCACCATTCTTTTTCATCTTGACGATTTCCCAGCTTTCCGGAGATTCCGCGAGGGCCTGCATGAAGGCGAAATGTTGCGTGTGTCCTGTCTTGTAGGCGTTGACGTGGCCAAGGACAGAACAGCCCAGAAGTGCCAGATCGCCGATGAGATCGAGGACCTTGTGCCTGATGAATTCATCTTCAAAACGCAGGCCGTCTTCGTTGAGCACCGATTTTCGGTTCCAGTGTATGGCGATGACGTTTTCCAAGGTACCGCCGAGGGCCAGTCCATTTGCCCAAAGTTCTTCAACCTGCTCGACATAGCCGAAGGTGCGAGCCCTGGCGATCTCTTTGTCGAATCTGTCGGTGTTGAGGTTGATTGTGTATTTCTGAGTCTGTATGATATCGTCATCAAAGGCAATTTCCCCTGTAATTTTGAATCCGTTGTAAGGAGAAATGCTGATGGTTTTATCGCCATCATTGTATGTGATGGTTTTTGTTATCCTCAGGATCTTGCGCAGGCCATTCTGCTTTTTCTTTCCCGTTTTTTTCATCATTTCGAAAAACGGCTCCGCACTTCCATCCATTATTGGAATCTCACCGGAATCCAATTCGATATCCGCATTGTCTATACCATAGCCCTGGAGGGCAGCCATGAGATGCTCGGTGGTTGATACCCTAAGGCTATGATCTCCCAGAGTTGTGGCAAGCCGGGTATCCACTACCTTATCTAAGTGGGCCTTGATGTGCTTTCCAGGTGCTAGGTCAGAGCGAAAAAAGCGTATACCGTTGTCGACAGGGGCTGGCTTGATTGTGAGATTGACGGTCCTGCCGCTGTGAAGTCCAGTACCACAGCAACTTACGGGACTTTTCAGTGTGTATTGGTATGGATCTATAGGTAGGGGCATTAGGCATCCTTGCATGGGGCTGATTGTTTTGTTGTGTCAATCTATGCAATATGTATGCCATGGTTAGATAAGGGTGTTTTGACGTAGGTGTATAGAAAAAATACTTATAAGATCTATATCTTAGTGATTACCATACAGTTTTTGTTAAACGCGGTTTTGTGTGTTGAATGACACAGGTAGGGTGATAATAAACATACCGAATGGAGGTGTTGTGAAAATAGGCAATGCTTGAGTTTATGGAATTTGGCCTGATGGCAAAGGAAGATTTTTTTTCAGGAAGGCTGAAAAAGATTCTTCAGGATTGAGCTGTGTCTTCACTGAAAAAAGCGGCAGGCTTCTTGTAAAGGTCTCGACTTTGACCAAGTCTTTTTCCGTGGTCACGAATCCCTTTGCCCCGTTTATTTCTGCATTACGGCTCAAAGAATCCATGTCATTTTGTGTATAAGGCCAATGGTCAGAAAAGGCTGTAAATCCGGAAAGTTTAAAACCTGCACCCTCAAGAGTTGCACAAAAACGCTCAGGGTGGGCAATACCACAGAAGGCATGGAGAGGTGAGGGTGCGGTATCAGGCACTTTTTGCGCTATTCCGCTACATTCAAAGAGAGGTCCAATTGCGATACGGGAAGAAAAAACAGGCTTTTGGGGGAATCGCTCCTGTAACAGTTCGGTAAAACGAGCAGCTCTCTCCTGATTGTGAGTATTGACGCCTGTCAGGAGAAAGGCTGTACTTCTCCTCAGGGCAGAGGCTGGCTCCCGTAACTCACCACCGGGAAAGACCCTGCTATTACCTGCCAGGGATGTGGCATTGAAGAGGACGAGGTCTATATCTCTGATCAGGGAAAGGTGCTGGAAGCCATCGTCGAGAATGAGAATGTCACAATGCAGTTTTTCCAAAGCATAGAAACATGGGTAAAGTCGTTTTGTTCCGGTAAGAACAGGAATTCCTGGGAGATTTCTGGCCAGCATGAATGGTTCATCGCCGGCGTCCCGCGCATCAAGGAAGACTTTTTCCGCGTCGGAAATCAGATTGACAACCTCCTTGGCCCTGCCGCCATATCCACGACTGATGATCGCCGGATGGTAGCCGA
The DNA here is from genome assembly GCA_030696435.1 of Desulfoprunum sp. GTDB lineage: Bacteria > Desulfobacterota > Desulfobulbia > Desulfobulbales > Desulfocapsaceae > Desulfoprunum. The sequence goes on from JAUYSF010000051.1 coordinate 12,102, forward strand.
GAGATTGGAGAAAGGTGGCAATAAAGGCTACGGTTGGGGTCTTGCCTGTGCCGCCCATGGTGAGATTTCCGACAGAGATTACAGGTACGGGCAGTCTGTGCTGTTTGAAAAACCCTTTTCTGTAGAGCTCCTGACGGGCCAGCATAAGCCAGCTGTAAACAGGGCTGAAGGGCCGACCAGCGGCAAAAAGGAGGTCTCGGGAAAGCTTCATTGAGGGCGTGCAATATGGACCATTTTATTATTTTCGAGTTCGATTTTTCACTTCCAATTTTGCAAAATGCTGCGTAAAAGACTACTATCATTTTTGAGTGGTTTCAGCCCACATTTTTAGCAAAAAAGACAATTATGATGGGCGGTACAATCTAATCTTTCCCAGGGAGGAAAAATGAAGCTGATGAAGAGTAAGAAAATCCTTGCAGCAGCCGCAGTTATGATGATGGCTATGTACGCTCCCGTAGCAGGTAATGCCGCCGATACCATCAAATTCGGCGTCGCCGGTCCGCACAGTGGCGACCTGGCTTCTTACGGCCTGCCGACTGTCAATGCGGCTAAATTGGTCATCGATCAGGTGAATGCCAAGGGCGGTATCAATGGTAAAAAGATTGAAATGCTGATTGAAGACGATGTCTGCAAACCTGAGATTGCCACCAATACCGCTACAAAACTCGTCTCCGAAGGTGCGCAGGTGGTTCTCGGCCATATCTGTTCCGGTGCCACAGTAGCTGCAATGCCGATTTATCGCGATGCTAAAATACTCGTCATGTCTCCTTCTGCCACTACCGATCCTCTGACTTACAGTGGTGAATATCCGAACTTCTTCAGGACAATAGCTCCCAATGCCGCTCAATCGCCTACCATGGCAGATTTTGCCCTCAATAAATTGGGACTTACAAAAATTGCTGTTATCCATGACAAAGGCGATTATGGCAAACCGCTTGCCGAAGGCGCAAAAAAAGCTATCGATGATTCTGGTAAGGGCAAAGTAGTTTTGTTTGAAGGTATTACGCCAGGAGCTGTGGATTATTCGGCAATTGTCCAAAAAATCAAACAATCCGGTGCAGAGGCGGTAATTTTTGGCGGCTATCATCCCGAGGCCTCGAAAATTGTCAGCATGATGAAAAAGAAACGGTTAAAAGCCGAATTTATCTCAGATGATGGTGTGAAAGATGACACCTTTATCAAGGTAGCTGGAAAAGATGCAGAGGGCGTCTATGCTGTAGGTCCGGAAGATGTCACTTCAAACAAGATGGCAATGAAGGCAAAAGAAGAGCATAAGGCCGCATTTAAGAGCGACCCGGGCGCATTTTTTGATGGAGCCTATGCTGCAACGACCGTCATGCTGCATGCTATTGAAAAAGCAGGGTCAACTGATCTGGATGCATTGAAGAAGGTGCTGCAGGAAGAGAAAGTAGAAACCCCCGTTGGTGCAATTAATTTCGATCAGAAAGGTGATGCAGTTGGGGTTGGCTATTCTATGTATCAAGTTCAGAACGGTAAATATGTTGTGGTGAAATAACTCATCATTTCCAGAACTCTCATATCTGAAGCAGGTTCTCAATCTCACGAGTGACTTGCTTCAGATTTTTTTTATAAAATAATGGACTATTTTATTGAGCTTTTTTTCAGTGGGATAACACGAGGGGCAATCTACGCCCTCATCGCCCTCGGCTATACCATGGTCTATGGCATTATCGGTCTGATCAATTTCGCCCATGGCGAGATCTACATGATCGGAGCCTTTACCTCGTTCATTGTGGCGACAGTTCTTTCCATCTATGGCTTTCCACTGCTGGCTATTGTGCTGCTCTCCGGTGTTGCTGCAGTGATTTGGTCGAGTGCGTACGGCTATACCGTCGAGAAAATCGCCTACAAACCCCTGCGTCATGCGCCGCGCCTTTCGCCCTTGATCAGTGCTATCGGCATGTCGATTTTTCTGCAGAATTACGTACTTCTTGCCCAAACCTCTGATTTTCTACCATTTCCTGAACTGATCCCTGACTTTCCTTTCATGGAGCCGGTTGCCCATATCGTGGGTTCTTCTGACCTTATTATTCTCATTACTACTGCAATCATCATGTTGATTCTCACGTTTATTATTAAATTTACGAGAGTCGGCAAGGCGATGCGGGCTACGGCCCAGGATAGGACCATGGCCATGCTGGTGGGCATCAATGTCAACCAGATCATCTCGGTGACCTTTATCATCGGCTCAGCTTTGGCGGCTATTGGCGGCCTGCTGATTGCCTCGCATATTGGTCAGATCAATTTCTATATAGGCTTTCTGGCCGGCATTAAGGCATTTACGGCGGCAGTTCTGGGTGGCATAGGGTCAATTCCCGGGGCTGTTCTCGGTAGTCTGGTCCTCGGACTCACTGAAAGTTTTGCCACTGGCTATGTCTCAAGTGACTATGAAGATGTCTTTGCCTTTTCTCTTCTTGTCCTTATCCTGATCTTCAAGCCGTCCGGCCTTCTCGGTAAGGCGGAAACTAAGAAAGTGTGAGCAGGGAGCGAATACCATGTCTGGTCTGAAAGTAATAAAAAAAGCTCTCCTTACCTCTCTTTGGTTTGTCTTCCTGACCTTCCCTATCATGGTCATCAAGGTAGATCCGGTTGAACGCATCATCCGCTGGCGTTGGCAGAACTCGCTCTATGTCGCTTTGGGGACATTTTGTGTGTATCTTCTCGCTCAGTTTATTTTGCAGCGCAAAATCAAAAAACTTGAATCCCAGACCGAGCAAGACAGTCTGCCAAAAGAGTCGGTTATTCACCGAATACTTGCTAATCCCAAGCAGAGAAATCTCCTGATAGTCGCCTTGTCGGCGGTGATCCTTGCCTTTCCACTGTTTTCGTCCTCTTACCAAACAAATGTCATGATCACGGCCCTCATGTATGTGGTGCTTGGCCTTGGTCTGAATATTGTGGTCGGAATGGCCGGTCTTCTTGATCTGGGATACGTGGCCTTCTATGCTGTGGGGGCATATTCCTATGCCCTCTTGAATCACCACTTCCAGTTGGGCTTCTGGGCTGTGCTGCCCATTGGCGGCGGCTTGGCTGCTCTTTTCGGTATTCTTCTCGGCTTTCCTGTTTTGCGTCTGCGTGGAGATTATCTCGCCATCGTCACCCTCGGTTTCGGCGAGATTATCCGCCTGATCCTGGAAAACTGGAGTGAATTCTCGAAAGGACCGAGCGGTATCTCCAATATCTCCCGACCCGGCTTGTTCGGTATCGAATTGAGCCTCGACTCGGCGATCATCTATCTCTATTATCTGATGATCCTCTTTGTGATCGTCACGATCTTTATCGTCAATCGCCTGCAGGATTCCAGGCTCGGCAGAGCCTGGATCGCCCTGCGCGAGGATGAAATCGCCTGCCAGGCCATGGGCATCGACAAACGCAAGACCAAGTTGGTCGCCTTTTCCTTGGGGGCCTTCTGGGCCGGAATCATTGGTGTGGTCTTTGCTGCCAAGACCACCTTTGTCAATCCTGCGAGTTTCACCTTCCTCGAATCGGCTATCATCCTGTCGATTGTTGTTCTCGGCGGCATGGGTTCTATTGTCGGAGTTATCTTCGGGGCCATGATCCTGATCCTCTTACCCGAGTATCTACGGGCCCTTTCAGAGTATAGAATGCTGGCCTTCGGCGCCATTCTGGTGGCCATGATGGTATTCAGACCACAGGGGCTCATTTCCAATATCCGTAGAACCTACCGTTTTGAAAAAACTCATTCATTGAACGTGAAGTGATGAACAGTCCTATTCTCAAAATCAGCGGTCTCACTATGGATTTTGGTGGGATTCGTGCGCTCAATCGTCTTGAACTCGATGTCAACGCCGGCGAAATAGTAGCTCTTATCGGACCGAACGGGGCAGGGAAGACCACATTTTTCAATTGCCTTACCGGCATATATAAGCCCACCGCCGGGGAGATTATGCTTACTCCGCCGGGGAGCAGCAAGAGCATCAGCCTCAAAGGTTTGAAACCCAATCATGTCACGGAAAAGGGTCTAGCCAGAACATTTCAGAACATTCGCCTGTTTTCACAGATGACGGTGCTCGAAAATGTTATGATCGGTCGGCACTGTCGGACCAAGGCCTTTATCCTTGGGGCGATTTTCAGAAATGCCGCCACTCGTAAAGAAGAAAAGCAGATAGTTGAAAGTAGCGCTGCTATTCTCGAAAAAGTTGGTCTTGCCGACCAGGCGAATGAATTCGCCAAGAACCTTTCATATGGCGCTCAACGACGCTTGGAAATAGCCAGGGCACTGGCAACCGAACCTTTTCTACTCTTGCTTGACGAACCGGCGGCGGGGATGAATCCTCAGGAGACCCATGAACTTGACCGTCTGATCAGAGAAATCTCCAAGGACGGACAATCTATCCTCCTGATTGAGCATGACATGAAATTGGTAATGAGCCTTTCCGATCGGATTTTCGTTATGGATTACGGCAAGAAAATAGCCCAGGGAAAGCCCTCGGAAATCCGGGCAAATCCTGCCGTTATCAAGGCGTATTTAGGAGAGGATGTCGATGCTTAGACTGGAAAATGTTCAGGCTGGATATGGTAATATCCTGGCCATTAAAGACGTAAATCTCGAAATCAACAAGGGAGAGATCATCACCTTGATCGGGGCCAATGGGGCTGGAAAGACCACGACCCTCATGTCCATCTCCGGGGTTGTGCCTGCCAGGTCCGGCAAGATTTTCTTCAATAATCAGGAAATCCAGCAGAAAGAACCTGACGTGATCGTCAGAATGGGTATCTGTCAGGTGCCGGAAGGACGGCATATTTTCCCGGAACTGACTGTCCGGGAAAATCTTGACATGGGTGCCTTTCTCCGCTCCGATAAAAAAGAGATCAAAAGAGACATCGAATATGTCTTTTCACTTTTCCCCATACTCGCAGAGCGGCGTGGGCAGGATGGCGGTACCTTGAGCGGCGGTGAACAGCAGATGCTGGCCATGTCGAGGGCCCTTATGGCCCGGCCACAACTTCTTCTGCTGGATGAACCTTCAATGGGTCTTGCCCCGCTTGTCATAAAGCAGATATTCGAGATCATTAAACAGATAAACAAAGAGAACAACACAACTATTTTCCTGGTCGAGCAGAATGCCAATCAGGCCCTGCATATAGCCGACAGAGGCTATGTCATTGAAAACGGCAAAATCGCCTTATCCGGCACATCTGAGGATCTCTTGAAGAATAGCGATATTCAAAAGGCCTATCTCGGAATCTAGAAATTTCACAGCAGTTCGGTTCCTGCAGTCCTTCATACGATCCTTGCTGAAAATCATCTCCTTGGTCACGTAGAGAGAAGCCAATACAGGCAATACTCCCTGACTCGGGAAAATAACACTGGTCAGCTGAATGAAAACACTCAACGTTGGTGTAATTGGAGTAGGGTACTTAGGGAGATTTCACGCCCAAAAGTATGCGGCGATGACAGGTGTACGACTTGTCGGGGTCGTCGATGTCAATGCCGATCAGGCCGCACGGGTGGCAACTGAGTGCGGCTGTGCGGCCTTTACCGACTACCGGCTTCTTTTGCGGGAGGTCGATGCGGTTTCCATCGTGGTTCCTACGAGCAATCACTACGCGGTCGCCTCAGATTGTGTCGACGCCAGTGTCGATATCCTGTTGGAAAAACCCATGACCGTGACTCTGGATGAGGCCGACGACCTGATCAGACGATGTGAGGAGAAGGGGCTTGTTCTTCAGGTCGGGCATCTGGAGCGGTTCAATCCGGCAGTGCAGGCCATGGAGCCTTTACTGACCTTGCCGGTTTTTATTGAGAGCAACAGAATTTCCACCTTCAAGAATCGGGGGGTCGATGTCGATGTCGTGCTCGATCTGATGATCCATGATATCGATATCATCCTGAATATCATACAGTCTCCTCTGAAGACCATCCATACGGTTGGGGCTCCGGTTGTCACCACCACCACCGATATTGCCAACGCCCGCCTGATTTTTGAAAATGGGGCGACAGCCAATGTCACCGTCAGCCGGATCTCCAGGACGAATATCCGGAAGATGCGCATCTTTCAACCGGGATCCTATATCAATGTCAATTTTGCCACCAAAAAAATTATGTCTATTAAGCTGACTGACGAGATCCTGGAGTCGGGAATGCCGCGTCAGGAGGTGGAGGTGCGTTCCTTTGCCGTCGGTGATGCCCTGCGCAGCGAAATCGAGCATTTTACAGAACATGTCCGCAATCGCACCCGACCGATCGTGTCAGGGCACGAGGGACGCAGGGCACTCGATGTTGCCCTGCAGGTTATGGCCCAGATCCAGGAACATCAGAGCCTTGAGGTCTTTCAGAAGGTGGCTCAAGACATGAAATCACGATGAAAAAAAATATAATGATCGTCACCGGTGAGGCCTCCGGTGATCTTCATGGGGCCAATCTTCTCAGGGCAATGCGGCATGGCAATCCCGATCTCACCTTCTGCGGCATGGGCGGCTGCGAGCTGGCTTCGCTTGGTATGGAGATTCTCTACGACGCCGGAAAGGTGGCGGTCGTCGGGGTATTCGAGGTCTTTTTCCATCTTGGCGATATCATTAAAGCCCAGAAGATCCTCACGACCAGAATGAAAGAGCATCCTCCGGCACTGCTCATCATCATTGACCTGCCTGATTTTAATCTGCTTCTCGCTAAAAAAGCAAAAAAACTTGGAATACCGGTATTTTATTATATCAGTCCCCAGGTCTGGGCGTGGCGCTCCTGGCGAGTGCGAACAATCGGCCAACGCGTCGACAAGGTCGGGGTTATCCTGCCTTTCGAGGAAGAGTATTTCAAGACTAGGGGTGTGGCTGCCGAGTATGTCGGCAACCCCTCCCTCGATTCGGTCAAGATATCACATACGGCTTTGGAGATCTGTGAAAAATACCGGATTGATGCCGGTTGCAGGCGGATAGGAATTCTGCCCGGTAGCAGGAAAAGAGAGATTTCCACCCTTCTTCCCATTTTTCTTAAGGCCGCCAGACTTCTACAGCAACAGACAGCTGAGCCTTTGGTCTTTCTGCTGCCACTTGCCTCAACCATTGAGGAAGGTGACCTTTGGCCTAGCGGACTTCAAGGAAGAGTCGATGATCTTGATATCCGAGTGATCAGCGAAGACCGCTATGATGTGATGGCGGCCTGTGAGGCGGTCATCGCCGCCTCCGGGACAGTGACTCTTGAACTCGCACTCCTGGATGTGCCGATGGTGGTTACTTACAGATTCGCCCCTCTCACTTACCAATTGGGCCGGATGCTCGTCAAGCTCCGGCACTTCTCGCTGGTGAACCTGATTGCCGGGGAAGAGGTGGTCCCTGAGTTGCTGCAGGACGAGGTGAATCCTGAAAATATTGCCAAACACATCCTGCCGCTCCTCTATGACGAGGGAATACGACAAAAAATGCGCAAAGGTCTGCAGGATGTCCGAAAACGATTGGGATTACCGGGCGCCTCTGAGCGGGCGGCTCAACTCGCCCTGCAGATGTTGGGAGATTGAATCCTTATGGAGGATGATGATTTTGACGAATTCGAGCCGGTCAGGCTGGTAATCGATGGTGTCCTCGATCTTCATGCCTTTTCGCCAAAGGATATCAAGACCTTAATCCCTGAATATCTGGCCCAATGCCATGCCCTCGGAATATTTGAACTGAGGATTATCCACGGTAAAGGTCGTGGCGAACTCAGACGATCCGTGCATGCTTTGCTGGATAGAAATTCCCTGGTTGAAAGCTACCGATTGGCCGGGATCGAGAGTGGAGGCTGGGGCGCAACGCTGGTCTCTCTCACTCGTCAAACCTCGTCCTTGGCATAAACAGGTGGCTTAATCGAGTAGCTGCGGTTTTTGCCGGTAAGGGGGCAGATAAATCCCAAATAACAGGCGCAGAGCTGCAGGCTTGCGCCACTCCGGGCCTTACCGTACCGCGCGTCACCCACTAGTGGATGACCCAACATGCTAAGATGTCTGCGAATCTGATGGTTTCTGCCGGTCTGCAGAAGGATATCGAGGACACTTACGTCACAGTTCGGCACAATCTCCCTCACAGTAATGAGCGTACAGGCTTCTTTGCCATCTAAGGCACTGTCACAGGTCAGGGTTTCGCCAACCTTACCGACACAGCCGTGGGCCACACCCCAATATCTTTTTTCTATCTCCCGTGTTTGAAAAAGGCCGGACAGAGCTCCTGCCGCCCGCTGATTATGGGCAAGAAGGACCAGTCCCTGGGCCTCACGGTCAAGACGGTGGATGAGTTTGACTGTAGGGCCGAAGTCGGACTGCTTTTCGACATAGCGTAATAGAGAGCAGTGGTCTCCGTAAAGGGTGCCCTGGGTCAGAAGATCTGCCGGTTTGTACCAGATGCTGTAGGTTTTTTGCCGGGCAACAAGACGGGGAAGAGGCGGAATCAGGCTCAGAATCTGGGCATCGTAGTAGAGGGAGAGGCTGTCTCCTGCCTGCAATTGGAATTTTGCCTTACGAATGCGGTGCTCTTTATAGCCTGATCGTTTGAGCCACACTGCACCTTTTTGCATGGCATCCTTGATCGCAATTTTTGAGACCTGACACGTCTCCGCAAGAATGTCAGGGGCATAGCAGTCTGAGGTGGCGGTAACGTGGACCGTACATTGAGAGGAATTATTTGCCAAAATTGCACACGGGGTACTGACAAGTTGGACAGTTGCGGCACAGTCCGCCATGGCCCATACTGGCCAATTCTTTGCGGCCTATCGACTCGCCGGTGAGGATACGCGGCAGGAGGAGATCCAGGACTGTGATTTTGTGATACATACCGCAGGCAGGCACTCCGACTATCGGGATCTCGCCGATCTTGCCAACGAGGAGCATGGCCCCCGGCAGGACGGGCGTGCCGTAGACAGTATCTGTGGCGCCGGCGGCAATAATGCCGGCCCTGGTCATATCATCGGGATCGACCGACATGCCGCCACTCGTCACGATGAGGTCGGCTCCGGCCGTTAGACAACGGTGAATGGCCGCAGAAATCAGCGCAACATCATCAGGTGCAAACTCCACTGTATGGATGTGAGAACCGAGGCTGAGCAGTTTTTCTCGCAGAACCTCCTCGAAGCGATCCTTGATTCGACCGTGGAAGACCTCTGATCCGGTGATAACAAGACCTGCCTTGGCACTCCGCAGAGGAAGAACCTGTAGGACATGATCTTTTCGTGCGGCGATCCTGACCGCTTTGATGACCAGCGCACGAAGGGCGACCAGAGGAATGAGACGGGTGGCGGCTATGATCTCACCCATTTTTACCGGGGTGTTGTCGTGTAGGGTCGAGCACATGACCTCACCCAGCAGATTGAAACGGTAGAGGGCATCCTTGTTGACCCTGAGCAATCCTTCTCTGGCTGCGGTGAGGGTGATTTTCCCCTCATCGGCTTTAGCGGCCATCTCCACGCCCTGACCGGCTAGTGCCCTGGCAAGAATACCGGCTGCCTCGTTTTCATGGATCTCATCGGCTTCCAGGGTGAGAATATAGATATTATCCTTACCAAGCCTTTTGAGGTGCTCGATGTCTTCCATGCGGATAATATGGCCTTTCTTGAAGGCGCTACCTTTATGGCTTCCTCTGACAATTTCTGTGATGTCATGGGGAAGTATCATGCCAACCGACTGTTCGACGGGGATCGTTTTGAGCATATTATATTACACCTTGCAAAAATGGTATTGCGGTCAGAGACTGCCATCGATCTCATTGGCAGGGAGGATGTTTTTCACATCAAAAATAACTGATTTTTGCCGACAGAGAGAGCGAAATTCAGAAACCGTCATGGCAGTATACTGACGGTGGGCTACGGCGATGATGATTCCGTCATAGGTGTCCGGCAGCAGTTTTGTCTGCAGGCGGATACCGTATTCTTTTTGGGCATCTGCTGGTTTGACCCAAGGGTCATGGACATCCACCTCGATACCGTAATTACGCAGCTCATTGATGATGTCGATGACCTTGGTGTTACGCAGATCGGGACAATTCTCCTTAAAGGTGAGACCGAGGAGAAGGACCTTTGCTTTTGAGGTGTCAATGCCCTTTCTTGCCATCAGCTTGATTACTGACGAGGCAATATGGGGCCCCATATTGTCGTTGATACGTCGACCGGCGAGGATCATATCGGGGTGATAACCAACTTCCTGGGCCTTGTGGGTCAGGTAATACGGATCAACGCCGATACAGTGGCCACCGACCAGGCCGGGCCGGAAGGGCAGGAAATTCCATTTGGTTTCAGCCGCTTTCAGGACCTCCAGGGTATTGATCCCGAGCTTATTGAAGATCAAAGAAAGCTCATTGATCAGGGCGATATTAACATCACGCTGGGTGTTTTCAATGACCTTGGCCGCCTCGGCCACTTTGATCGAACTGGCCGGAAAGGTCCCGGCGGTAATGATGGTCTTGTAGAGCTGATCGACAAATTGGGCGACCTCAGGGGTGGAGCCCGAGGTGATTTTGACGATATTCGGCAGACGATGTTGTTTGTCGCCGGGATTGATCCGCTCAGGGCTATAGCCGCAATAGAAATCGTGGTTGAATCGCAGGCCTGACACCTGTTCAAGGACAGGAACACAAACCTCCTCGGTGGCGCCGGGATAGACGGTCGATTCATAGATGACGATATCGTTATTTTTCAAAACCCTGCCGACCGTCTCCGAGGCACTGATCAAAGGCCGAAAGTTCGGTCGCTTTGAGGCATCAATGGGCGTTGGCACAGCAATGATAAAAACGGTACACGTGGCGATTTCTGACGGCTCTGCGGTGAATTGGAGCAGTCCGGCAGCGTGACGTTCTTCTGGACTCACCTCTAGCGTGGAATCGACTCCAGCGATGAGTTCAGCTATACGGCTGGTATTGAGATCAAACCCTCTGGTTCTGAAATACCTGCCGAATTCCACGGCCAGAGGAAGCCCGACATAACCAAGGCCGATAATGGCAATTTCTGTCACTTTGGCTGAAAACATCCTATAAACCCCGGGTGGTCATGGTTGGTGGCTGGTCATCCTCTCTGGATGAACTGTAGAATTGAGTCATATTTATAAAAAAACACCAAAAAAGTCAAACACCTCGTGATATCTCGGGCCATATGATCGTGTGCAGTTGGACCTGCAGGCGGACCGGCAGTTCGTCATCGAGGATGGCCTGAGCAAGGCGGGGGAGGGCCATGCTGCCGCGCACCAGTGAAAAAAGTATGGGGGCGAAGTCGGATAGCCTGTGAGTACGGACAAATTCTCTGGCAAATTGATAATCCGTCATATCCCGGATGACAAACTTGACCTCGGTGCTGTTTGTTCTCCGTGCGGCTCGCTGCTGTATCGCCTCAATATTGGCGGAGAGCCAGGAGGTGGCCATACCGCTGCCGGGGCACTTGACGTCGACTATGACATATACTTCCGGTGGTATGGCAGTGAGCGGTAGCGATCCGTTGGTCTCAAGGAGCACAGTGCGTTTCCGGGCAATAAGTGCCGTCATGAGTGGCGTGACATTGTGCTGAAGCAGGGGTTCACCGCCTGTGATCTCTACCAGTGCCTGTGGATATGTGTCGGTATATCCCACAATCTCTGCCAGAGACATCTCTTTGCCGGCCTCATTATAAGTATAGGTGGCATCACAGTAACTGCAGCGCAGATTGCAACCTGCCAGGCGAATAAAGACACAGGGCAGGCCGGCAAAGGTTGATTCTCCTTGAATGGAATAGAAGAGCTCAGAGATCCTCAGAGAGAGATCACTGACCATAGTACACGAGGCCGGAGTTGTCTGTCTCGAGGATGGTTATGCTCAAGAGAGAGTAACGGTCATGGGTCAGCGGCCCTTTGAGCTCGGCGAAGAGATACTTGGCAATATTCTCAGATGAGGGATTGATGTCCCTGAAAGCCGGCAGATTATTGAGATCACGGTGATCGAGCTTGTCAACGGCCTCTTTGACGATATTTTTTAACACCTTGAAATCAATTCCCATTCCAAGTTTATCGAGTTCTGTAGCCTTGACCGTAACCTTGATCTTCCAGTTGTGACCGTGGGGATTTTCACAATCACCCGGATAGTCACGTAGATGATGTGCGCCGGCAAAATGGGTCTTGATGAATATATCGAACATGGCAAACTCCTGTTAATTTCATGGGGGGTGTTTTCGATGTCTTGCAAAATGACATGGAAATGTTATGAGTACATGCTTAATATGTCGCTACTAATTGCACTGGACAGGGGAAATTTATCGGTCTTGTACCACTGCGATGATATATAGCCGAACTATAACCATCTCAAGACAAATTCACACTTTTTCAAACATTTTAGCAGAAAAGGAGTTAAAGAGCATGGCCTTTATTGCACCCTTGAAGGGCGTTCGTTTTAATACCGAGAAAGCCGGAAAACTCGATGATATTGTCACGCCGCCCTATGACGTAATCAAGGAAGATACGGTCAAAACCTTTATCTCGAAAAATCTCTACAGTATGGTCCGCTTGGATATCACCAAAATCCCGGGACTCAGTTCCGGTAGTGATGAGAGATATCTTGAAGCCGCAGCCCTTTTCCAAAAATGGCAGGAGGAGGGGATACTCATACATGATGATAAAGAGGCGGTCTATCTCTACGAAACCACGTATTCATTACCATCCGGAAAAAAGCTGGTGCGCAAGGGACTGCTCTGTCTTGTTGGTCTGGCTGAGTTTTCCGAAGGTGTGGTGAAACCCCATGAACAGACCTTTGATACCGTTATCGCTGATCGTCTGCAGTTGATCAAGCACTGCCGGGCTCAGTTCAGCCAGATTTTTTCTCTTTTTTCAGATAGCCAAAACAGGGTCATTGGCCTGCTCGAAGCTGCGGCATCCGAACCGGCAGGGAGTGTCACCGATGCCGATGGTTGTGTGCACACCATCTGCAAGATCACGGATCCGGAAGTCATTCGCCAGATTCAGATCTTTTTCAAAGACAAATCACTTTATATAGCAGATGGTCACCACCGATATACAACAGCCCTGGCATACCGGAAATATATCCGGGAACAGGAAGGTCAGATATCCGACCAGCATCCGGCCAACCATATCATGATGTATCTCTGTCCCATGGAAGATCCGGGTCTTTCGGTCCTGCCGACCCATAGATTGCTCTACTGGCCCGAACAATTAAGCATTGATGAACTCAAGACACGCCTTGCGCCGGGATTCGAATTCGAAGAGATAACCATCGGCACCCGGGAGACCCTTGTGGAAGAAGCTCTGTCGCGGATGGATGAGATTGAAAAACGAAGCAGGGAAAAGACCACCAGCGCTTTTGGCGTTTATCATCCCGGCGAAGACCGCTGTTTTGTCGTTACCATGAAAAATGAGGCTCTCAATGAGCTTGAGATGGAGGCCCCCTGCCTGCGTGAACTGGATGTCGTCATTTTGTCAGATCTGATTATTAAGAAATATTTTGGTCTCGACCATGAACGGTGTGAAAATGAAAACCTCATACATTTTTTCAGCGATCCTGACGAGGCCCTTGATGTGGCGGTGAAAGACAGCGCAACAATGGAGGACAGAACGCCACTCCTCTTTCTCATGAATCCGACCCGGGTGGAACAGGTGAAAAAAGTCGCCGATGCAGGTCGGATCATGCCGCACAAATCAACGTATTTTTATCCCAAGATCATGACCGGATTGCTGTTTTATCAATTTGTCGATGGCGAGACAATCAACCGCTTGGGCTGATTGACCCTTGTCGGGCGGGTGCATTTACAAATGGATATCAGCCGGGATACTCTCTTTGCAGGCAAGCTCACGTGTTTGCAGCACACTACCGGTTACAGGTTCTCTGTCGATGCAGTTCTGGTCGCCCATTTCCAACCACCCGGTAAAGGAGCAACGATACTCGACCTCGGTTCGGGATGCGGAATTATCAGTCTCATTGCCATGTACAGATGGGGAGAAAGGATTAAAGAGATTACCGCTCTTGAGGTGCAACCGCAGCTTGCTGATCTCTCCCGCCGCAATTTTACGGAAAACGGTTTTTCTGGTAAATGTCGGGCTGTGCAAGGGGATCTCGGGAACATCCTGCAATATTTCCCTCCCGAATCATTTTCGCAGGTGATCTGCAATCCACCTTATTACAGGGAAGGCTCGGGACGGACAAGCTCCGATCCGGAATCTTTCTACGCCAGGCATCAGATCCTTGCCGGTCTGCCCGAAATCATCGGAGCTGCTGCCTCTGTGGTCAAAACAGGCGGAACCGTGGTCTTCGTCTATCCGGCTGAGGGGGTGGCTGAACTGATTGCCGAGTTTTCTCGCGCAAGACTGAAGCTCAAGCGTCTGCAGTGCGTCTACAGCTATCCGATACCTGCCGCTCCGGCCCGCCTGGTCCTGGTAACTGCCATGAAAAACGCCGGCAGTGGCGTGCAAGTCTTACCCCCTTTCTATATCTATACCAGAAAAAATGGCGACTACAGTCCGGAGATGGAAAAACTCTATTCTCCACAACAGGATAACAATACCGACCTGCCAGATCATTGAGGAAATAGCCAAAATCCATGCTCGCCAAAGTTAAAAGTTGCACGGTTATAGGGATCAACGGTCTGCCCATTGAGGTGGAGGTCGATGTGGCGCTCGGTCTGCCGGTATTTACCACCGTTGGCCTGCCGGATGGTGCGGTCCGTGAAAGCAAGGAAAGGGTGAAGTCGGCCATTAAAAACTGCGGCTATGACTTTCCCGCCAGAAAAATCACGGTTAATCTGGCCCCGGCTGATGTGAAAAAAGAGGGGACAGGCTTTGATCTGCCTATTGCTCTCGGCATTCTTGCCGCGACGGGACTCTGGGATGATAAAGAAATTTCAGACTATTGTGTGGTCGGAGAGTTATCCCTTGATGGACGGGTACGCAGGGTGAACGGGGTTCTTTCGATGGTGCTTGCTGCCCGTGACGCCGGTTTGAAGGGTATTCTCATCCCGCGAGAAAACAGTGAGGAGGCGGCTATCGCAGCCGCAGGGATTGAGGTGATTCCCATTGACCACCTCCCGCAGGCGGTTGAGTTCCTGGCAGGAATCTCTCCTATTACACCTCTTTGCCAGAACTCCCCTGAGGCCTTGATACAGCACCGGCAACAGAGTGTTGATTTCGCCGATGTGAAAGGTCAGGACCATATTAAGAGGGCACTTGAGGTTGCGGCATCAGGAGGTCATAATCTTTTGATGAAGGGGCCGCCGGGCTCGGGTAAGACGATGCTCGCCCGGCGATTGCCTACCATCTTACCGGAGATGACCTTCGAAGAAATTCTCGAAACGACGAAAATCTACAGTATCGCCGGCCAGCAGAACGGCTCCGCCATTCAGGCCGTCCGGCCTTTTCGTTCGCCTCATCACACTATCTCCGACGTCGGCCTTATCGGTGGCGGCTCGACACCGCGCCCCGGTGAGGTCTCCATGGCCCACAACGGTGTCCTCTTCCTTGATGAATTGCCAGAGTTCAAAAAGCACGTACTCGAAGTCCTCAGGCAGCCACTCGAAGATGAAATGGTCACGATTGTCCGGGCCAATATGGCCCTGACATTTCCGGCCCGTTTTGTTCTCGTGGTCGCTATGAATCCTTGTCCTTGCGGTTTCCTGGGTGACTCTCGCAATACTTGCAACTGTAATCCCGCCCAAATCCAGCGCTATGAAAGCCGGATTTCCGGGCCACTGCTTGACCGGATTGATATACATCTCGAAGTCGCCGCAGTGCCTTTTCAGCAAATGAGCAATGTCAAAGGCGGTGAAGGTTCCGCAGTCATCAAAGAACGGGTAGACAAGACACGGGAGATTCAGAAGCAGCGATTCTCAAACGGGACGAGGATTTATGCCAACAGCCAAATGGGACCACGAGAGATCGAGCGCTACTGTGCTCTTGATGGC
>JAUYSF010000065.1 GCA_030696435.1 Desulfoprunum sp.
AGTTTGTTGTCATTGAATCCATCTGGATCGAAATCGCTATCGCTATCGAAATCGGATTGAGTCTTCCGGTGCAGTGAATTTTGAGTCGCAGTCGCACTTTCCCTGCAACTGCTATGATTTTTGCGAACTCGATTCGATTTCGATCCCGATTTCGATAGCGATTTAATTCGCTGAATAGTTGCGATTTGCCAAAACCTTTCTCGTGGCGATTGGTAGAGTAAACGTCACTCAGGCCTCTCCAGTTCGTCCATTCCTTTAATCTGCTGCTCGGCGCCTCTCTTGGTGCTATCACTTAGCAACTATTCTCTCCTTTTATATTAATATTATTGATAAGAGGGCGGCGAAAACCGCGAGTAATCTAATTTGTTAAAATTAAAAAAGAAATTCTTAAGTGTTCGATCTTGAAAAGAAAGGGTGTGGTCAGCCGGGTAAAACCCGATTGAAAAGAAGAAATAAAGGAAGTACGCTCTTATCAATGTAACTTAAGAGGCTGTCTGTTTCCTTGGCCGTGACTAGGTTGAGGGGAAGCTGGAATGTGAACACTCTTTACATCTCAAGGAATAACGCATGTATAAAGTATCATATGAAAATGATGATTTGGTGATTCGGTTCGAGAAAGACCTCGTGGATGATGAGACTCTGTCAAAATTTCTGGGTCATATCAACCTGCAGTCGATGCTCAAAAGAAGCACAGCAAGCGATACGACTGAAAGGATGAAATCAAAAAGCCGTCTGAACAATTTTCCTACCGGTTTTACACTCATCCGTGATCCCGCTCTCAATAAGGGGACGGCCTTCACCCTTGAAGAACGTGAGGCCCTGGGCCTGAATGGACTCCTACCTCCGCGCGTTCACACCATAGATGAGCAGGTCGAGCGGGTGCTGTGGAACCTCCGCAAAAAACCCACGGATATGGAGAGATATATCTTTCTCACCAGCCTCCAGGACCGGAATAAGACGTTGTTTTATCGGGTGTTGCTTGACAATATCGAAGACCTGATGCCGATCGTCTACACGCCGACGGTAGGGCAAGCCTGTCTTGAATATGGCCATATCTTTCGCAGGCCGCGCGGCATCTATATCACCCCGCGCGATAAAGGGCGCATTGTTGATCTGTTAGGGAACTGGCATCGTAAAGACATCCGTATCATTGTGGTAACCGATGGTGAGCGTATTCTCGGCCTTGGTGACCTGGGGGCGGATGGTATGGGTATCCCGGTAGGAAAACTGGCCCTTTATAGCGCCTGTGGCGGGATCCATCCGTCCCTGAGCCTGCCGATCACCCTTGATGTAGGGACCAATAATGAGATCTTGCTGAACGACCCGTTGTATATCGGTCTCAAACATCCCCGTTTGCGTGGCGAGGTCTATGACGAGCTTGTCGATGAGTTCGTCATGGCGGTGCAGCAGGTCTTTCCCGGTGCCCTGATCCAATTTGAGGATTTCGCCAACCGCAATGCCGGCCGCCTTTTGCAAAAATATCGTGACCAGGTCTGTTGTTTTAACGATGATATCCAGGGTACCGCCGCTGTGACTGTGGCCGGCCTTTTCTCGTCTCTGCGCATTACCGGCAAAGAATTGCAGGATCAGCGATTCCTCTTTCTCGGAGCGGGTGGGGCTGGGATCGGCACCGGAGATCTTTTAGTCTCGGCCATGATGGAGGAAGGCCTGACACAAGAAGAGGCCCGTAAGCGCTGCTGGTTTTTCGACTCCAAGGGACTGGTCGTGAAAAACCGTGCAGATCTCACCGGCAATAAGCTCGATTATGCCCACGATCATGAGTGCACTACCGATTTTCTTGCAGCTGTTGAGGCCCTGCGACCAACCGCGATCATTGGGGTCTCCGGGCAACCCAAGAGATTTTCCAGAGAGGTGCTTGAGGCCATGGCCAGGATCAACAAGCGGCCGATCATTTTCTCCCTGTCTAATCCTACTTCCAAAACGGAATGTTCCGCGGAAGAGGCCTACACCTGGACAGAAGGACGGGCCATTTTTGCCAGCGGTAGCCCGTTTGATCAGGTTATGCTTCAAGGTAAGAAGTTTGTGCCGGCTCAGGGCAACAATGTCTATATCTTTCCTGGTGTGGGTATGGGAGTCATGGCCAGCTGTGCAAACCGGGTCACCGATGAAATGTTCCTGGTTGCGGCCCGGATCCTGGTTCAGGAGGTTTCTGAGACGGACCTGCGCATTGGCCGGATCTACCCGCCGCTGCCGCGAATCAGGGAAGTCTCTTTGGCCATTGCGGTTGCAGTAGCCGATGTGGCATACACGAGAGGCATTGCCTCAAGGCCGCGGCCTGCAGATCTTCCGGGCTATATTGCTAGTCTGATGTATGAGCCGGAATACCAGCCTTACGTGTAATCGGAGGAGATTCTCTCTGAAAGGTTGTTTGTTGGCTTCCTTGTCCGTGGCTCGCTTTCTGGCCAGATTTTGCTCCCCCCTTTGTCTCTTGCCGGGAGACAAAGGGTTTTTTTCCCAGATCAACAAAAAAGTATCCTGCACAGTAGTATTTTCTTTTTTTAGAGAGTACAGTTCAATGGCTGGGGAAGAGACCGGCATGAAATGTCTGAACTATATCACATCAATTCTTGTTTTTTTCATAATAGAGGCTCTGTCCGCAAGCAACGCGCCGGGCAACCGGCGATACGGATCAAAGATATATACAGTTTTTGATTGGCCGGAAGCGACTTCCTGCACATGGTGTTATCCGGGTGCTGGAAGCAGAGAGACCTGTTCAACCTGAGTAATCGTTTTCTCATTCAAATTACCCGTAAAATCGGGGTTGTTCCATTTTTCAAATCAAGATGGAAACAAGAAGACAAGCGCAATTGGAATGCTGCACTGGCAGTTCTTCCCGGCGTTTGACGGGCAATTTTTTTGTGTATTAGGCCGGCTTGATTTTTTATGATGATTTGTGCTGAACGTCATGTTAAGCAAAAATGATCAACAAGGATGGCGGCCCGTAGCCCTGTTTGCTGACCTCGACCGGTGCTGCGGATGTATCGTATGCCTGAATTTCAGTGTCTCATTCTTCCAGACGAGTGATATCTCATCCTGCAGGAGGTGCAATGGAATCTGCAAATCAACGAAACACTGGCCCTAATGCCGACAGTCCGTACTACCTGACTGCCGAAATCGATCCGCCCAAAGGGACGAGTCTTGACGGATTTCTCTCCACAGCACTCAGTCTCCGGGGGCGGGTGGATGCCATACGGGTGACCGACAGTGAACATGCAATCATGCGCATGGCCCCGGTTGCTCCCTGTCTGGCCCTCAAGGATCGGGGGATTGAGCCGGTCATGGTTATCAACGGCCGGGATCGCAACCGCATCTCTTTTCAGGCCGATCTGCTGAGCGCCTCGACTCTCGGCATCAAAAATATCGTCATCAAAGAAGGTCATGATCCGGCCGAGGGAGATCAGCCGGTCGCCCGCACGAGCGGAGACCTCGATTTTCTCACCATGCTCAAATGCGTCGCCGCCCTCAACAATGGCAAAGACCTGGCGGGCGAACCCCTTGACGGGGGCACCTCGTTTACGGTTGGGGCGACTCTGGAACTTTTCGATGATGCCACCCGCAACCGGGAGCAGGCCGAGTTCATAAGACAGATGGCTGATTACGGCGTCTCTTCGGTAACCCTTGGCCCCACCTATGACATAAACATTATCGAGCAGTATCTGCCGGTGGCCGAACAGACGGGCATTAAGCTTCATATCTCCGTCATGTTTCTGAAGTCGATCACCATGATCCGCTATCTCAACAACCTTAAGGGAGTGCCGTCTGTCCCTCAGGAATTCCTCAAAAAAATGATGCAGGCCCCGGTGAAGCAGGATGCCGGTATGACAATCGGTGCTGATTTCGTCAAAGAGGTTTCCGGTGTTGTGGATGGGATTGTCCTGCTCGCCCTTGGCTGGCGCGACAGATTGCCGGAATTTCTGACCCTTATCGGACGTTAGAGGTCTTGCCGGAAATGGGCGATCAATTGCAGGCGGAAAACAGTCTGGCGACCATTACCAGGGATCTGGGTTCCAATCTCTACCTGTACCAGATCCTTGATGAGACTCCCAACGGGGTTTTGGTGGTCAACCTCAAGCATCAGGTCATCTATGCCAACCCCGCCGCCTGTCACTTTCTGGCCATTTCTTCCGGCGAGATCGCCGATGCCTCTATTGCCGAAATCCTCGGCCTGGAAAACGTCCAGCTTTTCAACCTGATAGAAGGTTTTTTCAGCTCGCCGGAGACGAGAGAGGCCTCAAGGATCAGGCATGAGATTGAGATCAATAGGCTCGACAGAGAGCGGATCGTTATCGACGTGGTTCTGGTCTATCCCCCCTCCAACCCGGACTATTATCTTCTCTATCTGATCGATATTACTCCAAGAAAAAATTTGGAAGGCGAGCTGCGCCGTCGCAATGCCTTCTTTCATAACCTCATTGACTCCTCTGTTGATGGTATCATTGCCGCAGATATGCAGGGAGATTTGATCCTGTTTAATCAGGGCGCCCAGGCCCTCCTCGGCTATACCGAACAGGAGGCCTTCGCCAGTCTTCATGTCACCGGCCTGTACCCGGATGATGTGGCCTACGAGATCATCAAGCGCATGCGCAGTAATGATTACGGCGGCAAGGGCAAGCTGCTGCGCCACGAGTTCGTGGTCAAACATAAGGATGGCTCGGCCATTCCGGTCAGTTTTTCCGGTGGCATTATTTATGACAAAGACCAGGAAATCGCCACCTTCGGCATCTTCACCGACCTGCGCGCCATCCAGAAGATCGAGGAGGATCTGGAGCAGACCCACAATATGCTCATGCAGTCGGAGAAAATGGCGGGCCTCGGCCGTCTGGCCGCAGGTGTTGCCCACGAGATCAACAATCCCATGTCGGGGATCATGCTCTATGCCAATCTGGTCAGTGAGGAACTTGGCGAAGGACACCCCCTGCGGGAAGATCTGGAAGTGATTATCCACGAGGCCGAACGTTGCAAGGTGATCGTTGCCGATCTGCTGGAATTCTCCCATCAGACAACCTACGAAATGGTTCTGATCGATCTCAATGGGGTCATCCGCAAGACCCTGGGCGTCCTGAAAAACCAGCCGTATTTTCATAATATCGACGTGCAACTCCAGCTCGAAGACAAGCTTTTACCGATTTTCGGCAACTCGATCAGGTTGAATCAGGTGGTTATGAATATCGTCGTCAATGCCGCCCAGGCCATGGATGGTAAGGGTTCACTGCGGATTGTCAGCAGGACCAGGGCCGGGCGGGATATTGTAGAAATAGTCATCAGCGATACCGGGCCGGGAATCGAAGAGGATCAGCTGGAAAAGATCTTTGATCCGTTCTACACCACCAAGGTTCCCGGAGAGGGGACGGGGCTGGGGCTGTCTGTGTCCTATGCCATCGTCAAGGAACACAAGGGAAGCATCAGGGTGACATCCACTCCCGGTGCCGGGGCTACCTTTAGCCTCAGGTTCCCGGCAGTGCTGGAGTCCCTGACAGGAGGAAACCATGAACCCTGAATATGTTTCGCCGGAAAACGGCAATGAAAAATTCCTGCAAAAATTGGACACTATGGGGATTGACGTCCATGCCTGCTTCCAGTGTGGCCGCTGCTCCTCCGGCTGCCCTGTTGCCGAGTACTTTGACCTGCAGGTTATGGAGGTGGTCAGGCTGGCCTCCTACGGTATGGAGGACATCCTTCTCGCCAGTAAAACCATCTGGCTTTGTGCCGCCTGCGAAACCTGCGCCACCCGCTGTCCCAATGAAATCGAGATTGCTGGTCTGATGGATGTGCTGAGGTCGCTTGCCCTGAAAAAAGGTGTGGTCCCGGCCGAACCGCGAGTTCCTCTCTTTCATCGGTCCTTTCTCGATTCGGTCAGGCACTGGGGGCGGACCTATGAGATCGGCATGATCGCCGGCTACAAGATCAGGTCCGGAGACCTTCTCAGCGACATGAAACTCGGCATGGATATGTTCATCAAAGGCAAACTCAAACTGCTGCCCCAGGCCATCAAGGCTAAGGACGAGGTGCGGCAGATCTTCTCGGGCAAGGGAAAGGAGTACGAGCGATGAAACTCTCTTACTACCCCGGCTGTTCCCTGGAAGGAACGGCCCTTGATTATGACCATTCCGTACGTGCCGTCTGTTTGGAGCTTGGCATCAATCTGGTGGAAATCCCGGATTGGAACTGCTGCGGAGCCTCATCGGCCCACATGACGGATCATGAGGTCGGCATGCGTCTGCCGATGCGCAATCTCCTGCTGGCCATGGATGCCGGGCTCGATATCCTGGTGCCCTGTGCCGCCTGCTTCCAGCGCCTGCGGGCAGCCGACAAGGCCCTGCGCGCCGATCCCGGCTATTGGGATCTGCGCAAGTATACCCCCGATTTTCAGATCATCCATATCAGCACCCTGCTTGCCCGGCCGGAGATCCTTGAGGCGATCAGGCAAAGGGTTCAGCAGCCGCTGACAGGCCTGTCTCTGGCCTGCTATTATGGTTGCCTTTCTCTTAGAAACCCGAGGATCACCGGGGCGCCGAATTGGGAGATGCCGGAGAATCTCGAAAAAATCGTGTCGGCTACCGGTGCGACTCCGGTTGCGTGGTCGCATCGCACCGAGTGCTGTTCCGGCAGTCTGACTCTGGCCCGGCCGGATATTGCCCACAAACTCGTGGGCGATATTATCGAGGCCGCCAAAAAAGCCGGTGCCGGTGCGCTGGTCACGGATTGCCCGATGTGTCAGGCAAACGTCGAGAGCCGACAGATGGAGAGGATTCCCGGTGAACCTTTGCTCCCGGTCTTTTTCGCCACCGAACTGCTGGCCGCCGCTTTTCGCGGAGAATATCCTGTGAAACAGCAGAAAGTGCATCTGGTTGCACCGGCCATCCTCACGGATTTTTTTGCCCAGTCCGGGCCTGCCAGGGAGGAAGCGGTATGAACGGAGAGCGAAACCCCCCATCCCAGCCAGTACAGCAGCCAACAGGGGCCGTCATGGTCATCGGCGGCGGCATCAGCGGTATGCAGTCGGCCCTCGATCTGGCCAATTCCGGCTTTAAAGTCTACCTTGTGGAAAAATCCCCGGCCATCGGTGGTAAAATGGCCCAGCTCGACAAGACCTTTCCGACCAACGACTGTTCGATGTGTATCGTCTCGCCGAAACTGGTCGAGGTAGGCAGGCATAAAAATATCGAGTTGTTCTCGTTCAGCGAGTTGAAGGAACTGAGTGGTGAGGCCGGCAATTTCACGGCGACGATTAGCCGCCGGGCCCGCTATGTCGATACCGCCAAATGTACCGGCTGCGGCCTGTGCGAAAGGGCTTGCCCTGTCACCCAGATCTCATGGTTTCCGATACAAGACGAGGATTCTACTGAAAAGCGCAAGGGCGGGACGAAGGAAAAACGCATCATCCGGGGACCGGGTTCACCCCGGCCCGAGACCCTGCAACCCTGGACCTTCTCGGTCGATACTGAGAAATGCAGCAAGTGCGGACTCTGCCATCGGGCCTGCCTGCATGGGGCTATTACTTGGGAAAAAGGCCGGGTTGCCGTGCTGGACAGGGGGAAATGCACCGGCTGCGGAGCCTGTTTTGTCGCCTGTCCGGAGAAATTCTCGGCCATCGCCGTAAGTGATGCCCCCGATCTTGACAAGGGGCTTGGGGCTGCGGTGGTCGCCCGGTCGGAGTCGCTGAAACAGGAAATGGTCAATCAGGTGGGCCGAGGCGATTGCATCCGCTGCGGTCTCTGCGCCATGATGTGTAAAAAGGTCATGGCCATTGGCGCCCTGAAGATGGTCCCGGAGGGAATAGAGGCAAGTTTGGATACTTGCCAGGTTTGTGGGGCCTGCGTTTCGGTCTGCCCGGTGAGTTTCCTGGCCATCGACCAGGTCACCAACAAGACACCGAGACCGCTGTTTAATCGGTTCAACGAAGGTCTGAATCTGCGCAAACCGGTCAATATCCTCTATCCCCAGGCCGTTCCCCGAGTGCCGGTGATCGATACTGAGAGCTGCGTCCATCTCAATACCGGGGCCTGCGGCATCTGTGAGTCGGTCTGTGGGCCGGGGGCCATAAAGTACGTCGACCAGACAATTGACACCGAGGTCGAGATTGGTTCAGTGATATTTTCACCAGGGTACGAGGTCTTCGATGCAAAAAAACGCGGCGAATTCGGCTACGGCACCTATAAAAATGTCGTCACCAGTATCGAATTCGAGCGACTCCTGTCCGCCTCGGGCCCGACCTCAGGCACGGTAAGCCGACCCGGTGATGGCCGCCATCCCAAAAAAATTGCCTGGATTCAGTGCGTCGGCTCTCGGGATCACTCCTGTGATCGGGATTACTGCTCCTCGGTCTGCTGCATGTATGCCACCAAAGAGGCCTATATCGCCCGGGAACATGACGCCAGTATCGAGCCGACCATTTTTTATATCGATATGCGGTCCTTTGGCAAGAATTTTGACAGTTATGTCGAGAGGGCCATGGAGAAAAAAGTCCGCTATGTCCGGGCCATGGTCAGCAGAATCTTCGAAGACCCTCGATCGGGTGACCTTGAGCTTCGGTATGTAGACGGCCACGGCAGAAAAATTTCTGAGACCTTCGAAACGGTCGTTCTCTCGGTCGGTATGCAGATTGCCAAGGATACCAAGGCGACAGCCGCACTCCTCAAGATCGATCTTGACCGCTTCGGCTTTGCCCAAACCGATGCCTTCCGGCCACTGGCCTCTTCACGGCCGGGGATCTTCGTCAGTGGGGTGATCAACGGGCCCAAGGATATTCCAGAGACCGTTGTCGAGGCCTCCGCCGCCGCCCAGGCCGCCTCGGCGAGCCTGGCTCTGGTCCGGGGCTCACGGGTCGACCGGGAGGTGCTTCCCCCTGAACGAATCCCCGAGCCTGGCGAAGAACTGCGGATCGGCGTCTTTATCTGCCATTGCGGTACCAATATCGCTTCGGTCGTCGATGTGGCGGCGGTCGCGGAATATGCCAGGACTCTGCCCGGCGTGGTTTTTGCTGATCATCCTCTTTACACCTGCTCCCAGGATTCCCAGGAATCCATCCGGGCAATCATCGCCGAGCACCGCCTCAATCGGGTGGTGGCCGCGGCCTGTTCGCCCACTACCCATGAACCGCTCTTCATGTCGACCCTGCGCCAGGCCGGGATCAATAAATATTTCTTTGACATGGCCAATATTCGGGATCAGTGCAGTTGGGTTCATCCCCTGGAGCCTCAGCTTGCCACCGAGAAATCCAAGCGGCTGGTGCGAATGGCCGTGGCCAATGCCAGTCAGGCCGAAGCGCTGGCCGAGCTCGAATTCGATGTCAATCCCGGCCTTTTGGTCATTGGCGGCGGAGTGGCCGGCATGACGGCCGCAGTTGAGGCGGCCAGGCAGGGATTTGCTGTCTATCTGGTTGAGCAGCAGCCGAACCTTGGCGGTCAGGCCCAGTTTCTTGGCAGGGCCTGGGATGGGGGGTATTTCTCCAAACATCTTGTCGAGCTGAAAGAACAGGTGTTCAATAACGACAAAATCAAGGTTTTTGTCAGTTCGGTGGTAGTCGAGCAATCGGGGTTTGTTGGCTCCTTCAGCTCGGATATTATGACTCCTTCCGGGGCCATCCGTACCGTCAAGCACGGGGCAATCGTGGTCGCCACCGGGGCCGAGGAGGCGCGGCCGGCGCTGCATGGACTCGATCGACTTGAGGCGGTCATCAGCCAGACGGATTTTGAGGGAAAATTATTCAGCGAACCGAAAAATTCCTTCCGGCATGTGGTCATGCTCCAGTGCGCCGGCTCGCGGTCGGTCGATCCTCTCACGTTTACTGCACCGGATACGGGCGCGCCGTGCGAGACGCCCGAGCAGGAAGAGCGGCCGCAGGGCCTTTTGCCCTACTGCTCGCGGGTCTGCTGCAACCAGGCGGTGAAAAACGCCTTGCATTTCAAGGAGCTGCAGCCGGAGAGCCGGGTCGATATCCTTTACCGGGACATGCGCACCTATGGACTCGGTGAGCTTGATTACCAGAAGGCCCGGCGGTTGGGGGTCAATTTCATCCGCTTTGATCCGCTGGAAAATCCGCCGGAGATCAGGACGGATGAGGCGGGTGTCAACATCATGGTTACTGATCCGTCGATCGGCAGGGCAGTGTCTCTCCGACCCGACCTGCTGGTTCTCTCGACCGGCATGAAGCCACGCGATACCGAGGAGCTTGCCTCGATGCTGCGGGTGCCGCGCAACGCCAACGGGTTTTTTATCGAGGCCCACGCCAAGCTTCGCCCGGTCGATCTGCCAAGTGAAGGCCTGTTCATGGCCGGCACGGCCCATGCCCCGAAGGATGTGTCGGAGACCATCGCCCAAGCCCAGGCGGCCGTGGCTCGGGCAAGCATCCTGTTATCGAAGAAGACGCTGCGTCTGTCAGGGGTGGTATCGAAGGTCGATCCGACCCACTGCGCGGTTTGTCTCACCTGCGTGCGGGCCTGCCCCTATGGTGTGCCGTTTATTAACGCCGAGCATACTGCCGAGATCAATCCCGCTCTCTGTCAAGGCTGCGGAATCTGTGTGGCGGAATGCCCGGCCAAGACCATTCACCTCGGCCGCTATGAGGATAAGAACCTGGAGGCCAAGATTCTGGCCTATACCGAAAAGAGAC
>JAUYSF010000077.1 GCA_030696435.1 Desulfoprunum sp.
GATTTGACAAACCGGTCAGCGAATCGTTACTGGCCCGCTCGAACAGTTCTTCATATTCAAGCCCACGCTGCAGAGAATCAGAAAGGATCACCAAAGAGGCATTAATGAGATCGATTTCAGCCGTTGACAATTCCTGACTATCCTTGAGAATCAGCAAGATACCGGCTTCATCGGCAGACTCGAAAATCCATTTATGGGCATAATGACCATCCTGGTTTTTACAGCCACCCTCAAAGGGAACCGGATTGTCGATAATTTGTTCGGCAAAGGCCATCGCCCTTCTGCGATTCGGCCCATGGCCGGAGCAGAAGAGGTGTTTCTTCTGGCGGGTCGCATTGCTATAGCCAATCAATTCATGGGGGACCTGCGGCATCAACCAGACCGAATAGGCCTCTATCATCCCCGTCAGACTCAAAACACCAGCCATGCGGCCATGGAGCCTATTCATGAGATCGAGACGTTCCGACTGTCGTTTAAGCAAATCAAGCTCAACCAAAACCCTATCCATCTCCACAAGCTGTGGCTGATTAATGATCCGAGGTTTGTTTGTCGAGAGATTCATGTCCAGTTTCCTCTAAAATTTCAATTCCAAAAACTCTTTCTTTCCTGATAGTATATCGGTCGACCGATTCAAAACTTTATGTCTTTTCTCGATATTGATGAAAGCAACATTGATGCCAGAATTATTCCAGCAGGATTCAGGCCTTTGCGCGTTACGTGAAATCACGTAAATATTCTATATTATCAAACCACTAGACACCTCTAACGTAATCAATGCAGCAGAATGCCGGCTATCTGTCGGATGAAAAATTATGTCCTCCAGCCGCAAGGCAAGGGCCTGGTCATATTTTTGACAGAAAGACAGCAGCCGATCTTCTCTTACCTTTTTCCCCCTGCTAGTTGTTGGAAAACTCGAAAAATACTTTCATAAACTCAACCTCTCGAGTATCTCTTTTCTCTCAGAACAACGACCATGCAAACCCTTTTTACGCACGCTTCCGGTGTCTCTCCCGCTCCACGAAAAAACCTCACAAAAAGCAATGTATCTTGAACAACAGATAGCCCAGCTGCTCATTGTCGGCTTTCAGGGCGACCATCTTGTCTCGGAAAGCCAGCTTGCCCTCGACCTGGGCGAACTCTCGTTAGGAGGTGTCATCCTCTTTGATCGCCTCCTCGCAAAAAAACTGACTGACAACAATATTTGTTCGGAGGAGCAGACGAGGGAACTCTGCTCAGACCTGCAGGATTGCGCCGGAGGTAATCTGTTTATCGCTGTTGATCAGGAAGGCGGGATGGTCAGTAGATTCAAGGCGGAGCGAGGTTTTCCGACAACCGCCTCGGCGGCCATGCTGGGTGAGTCACAGGACACAGGTGTTACCTACAACAGCGCCCTCAGCACCGCCGAGATGCTGCACAGAATGGGCATCAACCTGAACCTGGCCCCGGTCATTGACCTCAATCTCCGTGACGACAATCCCATCATCGGCAGATATGAACGAAGTTTTTCCAAAGAACCGGCTCAAGTCTGCCTGCATGCTCAGGCCTGGATTGAGGCCCATCAAAAACAAAACATCCTCTGCTGCCTGAAGCACTTTCCCGGACACGGGAGCTCCGCGTGCGATTCCCACCTCGGTTTTGTCGATATTTCAGAGACCTGGGATCCCGTAGAACTTGAGCCCTACCGGGAATTGATCAGAATCGGCAAAGCCGATGCCGTTATGGTTGGCCATCTCTTCAACAACAGGCTCGATGCGCAGCTGCCGGCCACCTTGTCAAAGACGACGATTGACGGGCTGCTCCGCCATGATCTTGGTTTTACGGGAACTGTCATTTCAGATGATTTGCAGATGCGGGCCATAACCGATCGCTACGGTCTGGCCGAAGCTGCAGTCATGGCCTTGACAGCCGGGGTGGACATCATCATTGTTGGTAATAATCTGGAGTACGATCCGCTCATCGTCCGCAAATTGGTCACCCACATTACCGGAGCGGTCAGAAACGGCCATTTGACCGAAGAACGAATAGTTGAGGCCTGGCAACGGGTTCAGCACCTGAAAAAAAACATCAACCGGAACACATCATGCAATCAGACACCTCCCCAACCCATTCGGTAGCCATCGGCTACCTCCTCTGGCTCCTGGGATTTCTCGGGGCCCATCGGTTTTACTACGGCAAGCAAATTTCAGGGACTCTCTATTTCTTTACCCTCGGCCTTTTTTTCATCGGCTGGATCGTGGATCTCTTCCTCATCCCGACCATGAACAGAGAGGCAGACATCCGTTTCAATGACGGAGAGATCGATTTCAATGTCGCCTGGCTGCTTCTGGCCTTTGCCGGGCTGTTTGGTATCCATCGGATGTATATGGGAAAATGGCTGACAGGACTGCTCTATCTCTGCACCCTTGGCCTGTTTGGCTTCGGCTACATCTATGACCTCTGGACCCTCAACGACCAGATAAGTCTGATCAACGGGACGAGAAGGCTCGAGATCGGCAGCTGACGGGAAGAGACGTTTCCCTGCTGCCGGCCTTCAGTGGAGATTGCCGGCACCTTTTTCCAGAACCCGGCGCACGACAGTGGCTAGTTCACGCAGGGAAAGAGGTTTCGTACAATACTCATTTACACCGGCCTGCTGGGCGACCTCTTTGGAAAACTGTTCGGAATAACCGGTAAACAGGACGACCGGCAGTTCAGGCCGGACGGCCTTACACCTGTTGCTGAGCTCAACACCTGTCAAATCAGGCATGGTCAGATCGGTGATGAGCAGGTCATAGTCCTGAGGGGATTCGGCGAAAAGCTCAAAGGCCTCCGTAGCCGAGGTCCTGCCGGTCACCTGATAGCCGAGACTGCCGAGCATCTGCCCGGTCACCTGCACCACCTGCTCTTCATCATCAACCAGCAGAATGCGCCCTGCCCCTTTTGCTATTTCACTGGCCGTCACAACCTGTTCAAGCATGGTCTTTTCGGTCGAGATAGGCAGAAAGACCCGGAAAGTCGTCCCCACCCCCACTTGGCTTTCAACAGTAATTCTGCCACCCTGCCTGATGATGATGCCATGCACCATGGCCAGCCCCATGCCCGTTCCCCGACTTTTTTCCTTGGTGGTGAAGTAAGGTTCAAATATCCGGTCAAGCATCTCCGGCTCAATACCGCAGCCGGTATCGGCGACACTCAATTCGAGCCAGTCCTTGCCCTCTTCATCCCTTCCGGCTTTGACAAGTTTGACTGTCAGGGTTCCACGGCTGCCGTCCATGGCGTGGGCACTGTTGGTGCAGAGATTGATGAGAATCTGGTGTATCTGTACGGGGTCTACCGAAACCATGCCGCAGTTTTCGTCAATTTCCTGTCGGATATGAATCGTAGTTGGCAAGGTGACGCGCAAGAGCTTCATCACCTCTTTAATAATGGGATGGATATACTGCAGGAGTTCTTTTTTCTCATTGCTCCTTGAAAAGGTCAGGATTTGCTCAACCAGGCTTTTTGCCCTTTTGGCCGCCTTGAGAATCCCGTCGAGATAATCAAGTACGGCCTGATCCTCGCTGCCCTCCTGCCGCATCTTCAAACGGATAATCTCGGAATAGCCCATAATCGGGGTGAGGACGTTGTTGAAGTCATGGGCGATTCCCCCGGCAAGCGTGCCGATCGCTTCCATTTTCTGGGTGTGGCGCAGCTGCTTTTCGAGTTTGTATCTCTCTGAGACATCCCTGGCCATGGCCACAATGCCGGTCATCTCCCCCCGACTGTTGCGCACGGGAGCCCCGGTCATCTCATACATCTGCTCTTCGCCATCCTCGTTGAGAATACAAGAACTCTTGACTCCCACCTCGACCTGTCCGGTCAGGGTCGAGCGGAAGACGGCGCAGCCAGTGTCGCAAGAAGCGTTTCGTCTGCAGAAGATCTGGTGACAGCTCTTGCCGACCGGATCGGCACAGATCGTGCGCACGGTGTCATTCACCCAGATAGCGTTCATCTTCTGATCGAACAGAGCCAGAATTCCGGGAAATCCGGCAAAGATAGCCTGCTTCTGGGATTCGCTCTCATCAAGGGCGTTTCTGATCTCCTGGAGGACGGAAAGATCGACCAGAGTGGTCATCACCCCGTAGGCGTCTCCCCCGAGGTGGCGCATCAGGGATTTTTTATAGATAACCGAGAATTTTGTCCCGTGAGCGGTAGTGGCCTCTCCGTCAAAGGATATCTCTCCGCCTTGGCTCAATATGTTCCGGTCGATCTCTCGGTATTTTTCGGCAGAATCGGGGGCAAGAAATTGGTATAGGTCTTTGTGTTGCAGAAGGTCAGGGGCAATGCCGATGAACTGCAAAAAGGCCTTATTGCCATACATATATCTCCCTGCAAGATCACTGCAGAAAACCGCAACAGGGAGATCATCCAGGATGCATCGATCATTCGCCTGCATTCTTTCGGCATGCGTATCGGAATCCATTGTCTTCGCCTGGTGTCCACTCTCTGACGAGGTGCATTGCTCTTCATCCTGTGCCATATAGCCATTATCTCCGTTACTGCCTGACAGATATCAACACTTCCGGCTTATTGTCATTTCACCGAAAAATGTAGCTCTGGAACTCTGCTATTACAAGGTGAATTACATGAAATCTGCATTTTTCCTCGAACCTGCATCCCCGTTCTCCTTGACTCTTGACCGAGCAATCGTTATTAGTTGAACACGTTTTTGATAAGCCTAAACCCGACTTTTTCTTCCTCATGTATGAGACCTGATGACACACGATAGACCACAATCGACACCGCCGCCGCAACTGGAAATCACCTATCCCTGTATCTGGAGCTACAAGATAATAGGTGAGGATCGCCAATTTCTCAGAGAGGCTTTTCTTGTTGCCTGCGCACCTCATCCTGTTGAAATCACCGATTCACATACTAGCTCCGGTGGCAAATATCACAGCATGGAGGCCAGACTTGTGGTCCAGGATGAGGCGACCCGACTGGCTATCTTTGATGCACTCAAGGCCCACCCCGCCGTAAAAATCCTCTTTTAGGAAGCCATGACCGAAGCAACCGAAAGTAAAACCCAGCTTATTCCCGTCCTCAGGGAAGGTCTGAGCGTGATCCAGATGCTCGTCTTCAAGGAAATGCGTATCAGCCTGACAGGCAAACATCCCGGACTTACAACTGCGGATCTGTCGATGCTGGCGGGCGCGATCGTCAGCGAACTATTTGGCAATCCCAACCCGGAAGAAAAATTTGTGCTCTTCCGGAATACTCACTGGGGAATCATCGAACAAGAACTCCTCAGCCTGCATACCGACCTGCCGGGGCTCTGCGCTCCCGTCACCGATGCCCTGCGCATCCAGGCCTTGTGCGACAGCCAGGAAGACCATGGCGACGGTTCTGCCCTTCTGACCAGGGCCAACGAGCTGGGAATACTCATAAAGGACCGGGATATCCCGCTGCCCTCATCCTTCATGACCCTGGTCCGCACTCTTGGCAAAGAACACAATTTGATTGTGCCACCCGTGCAGATCAGCAGCGAACAGGATCAGGAGATTGTCCATTAGCGGCGAGCCTGTATCCTGTCTTTCCCTCGATACTGCAGGCACGGGGAGGTTTCAAAACCTGTTCGGCAAAGCGACCTGCACAAGTCCCCGAACGGAGTTGCAGAGATAAATCGCCTCTGCCCTTCGGACATCCTCTGCCCGCAACACGGTTTCGCGAAGAGGCCTCTCAAGATCTGCCAGCAGATGCCCGCGCATCACTCCCGGCAACAGGCCGCTACCAAGGAGCGGGGTTGAGTATTTGCCCTCGTGACAAAGAATTATATTGGTGATACAGCCTTCCGTAACCTCGCCGGCCCCGTTGAGAAAAACCATATCGAACAGCCCTCTCTCCCGGGCTTTGTTGAATTCCTCGTCGTAGATCTCCCTGTGGGTGGTCTTGTGCTGAAGCCAGGCGCAATCCTTTTGCATAACCTGATCTGAAAAATCAATCACCGGCAGAGTATTGGCCAAGGCCATGGGCGTCTCCGGTAGCCTGAGCATTTCCGGAAGCTCGCACGAAGAGACGGTAATCTGACACGTTCCGTCTTTTGCCAGAGCAAGCCGCACCCGCATGCAGCCTCTGGCAAAAGACCGGGCCGCCTCCTGGAGTTCCTCACGAATACGACTCTCCGACCAGGCGAAATAAAAATGCCCTGCCGACCGGGCCAGGCGGGCAAGATGATCATCCAAGAACCA
>JAUYSF010000219.1 GCA_030696435.1 Desulfoprunum sp.
TTTCTGATGCTACCAGCGGGGTTTTTGTCCAAAATGACCTGAATGCCCTATCGGCGATATTCATGGGTCTGGAGAAAGAGGCACAGGATAAGGAGGCCAAGGAAACGATCAGCCTCTTGGTATCCGTCTTCGCCGGAAGTACCTTCGGCAAAAAGCTGCTCGATGGTGGCACCGATAAAGCAAAAGGTGTGCGACCGGCTGACAACATACCCATTCTGTCGGTGGGGCAATTACAGTCCTTTGTGAGCGACAATTTTGTGCACAGCAAGACCCTTGAAAAAATCAACAAGATTGATCGACGTGAAGAATTGGCCATTCTTCTGCAGTTGCTCCAATTCAAGCAGGAACCTGCTGCGGAGGGCAAGATCAGGCAGAACCTGCACGATATTGTGACAAGCCATCTGAGTGCCAAAAAAATCGAGACCTTGATCAGAGGGCTGATGCAGCTGGCGATCTGCGAGAAGACCTCCCGGTTGTATGACGCAGTGCATTTTCTCACGATCCAGCTCCGCAGTGCAAAAAACTTCTCGTCCCAGCAGTTCCTCGTGATGATCTGCCACAAAATCTCGCCGGCAACCCAATCTCTCCTTTGGCCGATAATCGTCAACGAGGTGTTGGCCATCGGTCGTACTGCCGATCAGAATCTCTTTGCCGAGCTTGTGACAATAGCCGCCAGATTGCCGGGCAGTGAATTGAAGGCCCGCTGGCCGGAACTTGAAGTCATGGATGCCTTTCAGGGAAAAAAAATTGCCTCTGATATCTTTGATCCGACGGCCAATAATGCCTTTTTGCTTTTCTCCTTTCTGCTCGAAACCTCGATGAAGAAGCAGATCGGTGCACGAGTCCTGAGCAGCCTCATAGAAAAACCACCGGACTGGCTGATTGAAGCCGTGGCGCCGCTGCTCCAGTTAACCATCCCCCAGCATCTGAAATTTCTGCAGACCTATCTCCTTTTTGGCCAACAGAGGAAATTCAGCGGCAGTATGAAGGTGGCGGCCGGGAACATTGTCGTGCAGCATCTGCCGGAAATCTCCGAG
Organism: Desulfoprunum sp.; assembly: GCA_030696435.1. Taxonomy (GTDB): domain Bacteria; phylum Desulfobacterota; class Desulfobulbia; order Desulfobulbales; family Desulfocapsaceae; genus Desulfoprunum. Next base: position 1,038 of record JAUYSF010000219.1, read on the forward strand.
CAGCAGAGGGCCGAGGCCTGGGTGATGAAAACCATTCTTGCAACCTCGGAGATGCCGGTTGCAGAGATTCGCCCGCTCCTTGAGCGGATTATCGAAGAAAAACGCATGGTTTTTATGTCGAAATGGCCGAACGCCTGTCGTAAAGCGGCGGCCGAGGCCCTGATAAATCTTAACCGCAGGCAATTGTGATCAATGATTCGCCAGGAAGATTCCGCTGCAATAGATAAGAAAATTAATGATGTCATAATACTGCTATGCAAAGGCATATCGAACAGGAGGTTGTATTTTTCAAGCCATCCGAAGGTGCTTGCCTATGCCGAAACCTTTCTCAAAGAATTGGCAGCTTTTTTTAAGCTGAGCGGAAAGGAAGAGTTCTTTGTTGGTATTGTTGACGGCCATTTTTTCTTCAACGGCAAACGGCTTTTCGGCCCCACTATCGTTGGCCGACAGCTCATCCAGTTTATGATGATGCTTCAGTGTGGCGGGGTGTCCTTTAAAAAGGGATTGAGTGTCGACGATGTCAGTAAATTCATGGATTTGACCGATAGTCTGAAAAATCCTTTAAAAAGTCTCCAGGAGGCAAGAGAACTTTTTAAAAAACAGGGGATTGAAGGTATCACCATTGCCGGCTACTACAGTGATCAATCGGAGAACGAGGCAATCGACAATAAGCGGCCATGGGAAGGGCAGGAAACCGGAGGTTTTCTGCAGTCGCCCACTCTCATCTACCAGGCCTTGTTTGATGTCGTCACGCGGGCCTATGGCGATGCGGCCTTCAACCGTGAGATTGATATAGACAGTGCGCGTTCTGTCAGTGAATTCATGCTGCGTTTTACCCAGTCGAATTTCGCCGACGTCATGCAGTATCTCCACTATCCCGATTATGACAGCTATACCATCGGTCATTCCGTTCGGGTCGCATCGATTGCCGTCTTTCTGGGTATGAAGATGAACTGGCAGGAGAAGGATATTTTGGCCATTGGCACGGCCGGGATGCTGCATGACATCGGCAAAAGCAAGGTGGCGTCGGAAATCCTCTACAAAACCGGGGCTCTCACCGAGGAGGAATATCATCTCATCCAGGACCATCCGCGGGTAGGTGCAGAGCTGCTCCTGGCTCAGCGAAATGTCTCGCCGCTGGATATTGCGGCGGCCTGGGGCCACCATATTCGCTATGACGGCAAAGGCTATCCGGAAAAACCGCCCTGGGCCGTGCGTAACCCGGTGATTGCCCTGCTGCAGATCTGCGATGTCTTCGAGGCCCTCACTGCGGTGCGGCCATATAAACAGGCCATGGATCCGCAGCATGCCTTTTCGGTCATGATCACCGATAAAGGGGCATTTCATCCGGGCTTGCTGAGCGCCTTTATCTCCATCATCGGCATCTATCCCCCGGGAACGTATGTGAAACTCTCCGATGGCCGGGTGGGGATGGTGGTCGGCGCGGGAAGTCTCATAGACAGACCGAAGGTGAAGATCACCCAGCTCTATGACGGTACTCTCCTTGAGGAAGAGGGCCGTTATGACGTCGATCTGG
>JAUYSF010000259.1 GCA_030696435.1 Desulfoprunum sp.
CAAGATTATGTATAAGGTCAGCGGCGAATCACCCTGGCCCAAATATCAGATTTGGCAGCTTCCTGAAAGATTGATTTGGGTAGTAATCGCTGGAGCGGTACTTGCGATGCTGCCTCTCAGTTCAATAAAGATTTTCGGGATTAACATTCTGATACTTATAAGTATAATTTATTGTTTTCAAGGCTTGGCAATTTTTTCTTATTTTTTGCATAAATGGAATGTGCCAATAGTTTTTCGGTCATTTCTCTATGTCATTGTTGTCTTTCAATCCTTTGGAACAATACTTCTTCTCGGCGTCGGCCTCTCCGATGTTTGGCTGGACTTGAGAAAACTCAAGTTGCCGACCGAACCCGAGACGATAGATAATTGAAACACGTAAAGTTTTCTACAGGTACTGATTCCTGTAGACTTGCAAGAAGAGAACACTACAAGGAGTCTAAAAATGGAACTCATACTCAAAGAAACCATCAGCACCCTTGGTTTGGAAGGTGATATCGTCACCGTAAGACCAGGATACGGGCGTAACTATCTTTTACCAAAGAAAAAAGCAGTATTGGCCAACAACCAAAACCGGGCCATGCTTGCACAGAACAAGGCAGCTATCGAGGCCAGGCGTCAAAATGAACGCATGCAGGCAGAGCAGCTCTCCAAGAAAATTTCAGGAATCGAAATCGTAATCGAGCAGTTGGCAGGTGATGACGGCAGACTTTTTGGTTCTGTGACCAATGCCGACGTCTCCAGCAAATTTGCCGAGCACGGTATTGAAATCGACAAGAAAAATATCCTTCTCCCCGATCCGATCAAGACCGTGGGAATCGCCACCGTACAGGTCAAAGTTGGATTTCAGATGACAACGGAGATCACCGTAAAAGTGGTCCCAACCGCCGCCTGAAACTGAATCACATACCCGGCTTTTAGCCTCTGCAATCGGTTCATCTCACCGCAAAGGGAGAGCGTTCGGCAGAGTGCCGGGGTATCGTGAAATAATCTGGCCTCGACAAGACACACCATAAAGGCACTTGCCTTCATGGTGTGTTTTTGTTTACACTGAAGCCAAAATTTTCCATCCCTTGCCTCCTTTTTTCTTGTCGGATATGAACGAATACGCCCATAATACCAATCAGTCCTCTACAGGAGCCGCAATGCGTATTCCTCCGCAAAATCTCGAGGCGGAACAAGCCGTGCTTGGCTCCATACTCCTCAAAGACAGATCGTTCAGCACAGCACTTGAGCTCATCACCTCATCGGATTTTTATAAAGACGGACACCGAATAATCTTTGAGGCTATGATCGACCTTTTTGAAAAAAATGAGCCTCAAGATCTTCTTACTATCTCAAATCACTTAAAAGACCTGAATAAGCTCGATGACGTTGGCGGAATCGCCTATCTCTCAAGTCTGACCTCTATCGTCCCGGTGACGGCAAATATTGCCAGTTATGCAAAAATCATCCGCCAGAAATCCATCCTGCGAAGATTGATCAACGTCAACACCGATATTGCCTCGCGCTGCTATGAGGAACAGGGAGATATCGATATCCTCGTCGATGAAGCCGAGCAAGCTATTTTTGATATTGCCGGTTCAAAGAGTAACCAGCATTTTGTTTCCATCAAACAGATAGTCCCTCAGGCCTTTGCGACCGTAGAGAACCTCTTTAAACGAAAAGAGCTGATCACCGGTGTACCGACCGGTTATTACGAAATCGACAAGATGACCGCTGGCCTGCAGCCATCAGATCTCATTATTCTGGCTGCCAGACCATCCATGGGAAAAACCGCCTTTGCCATGAATATTGCCCAACATGCCGCCATGATTGGTAAGATTGGGGTAGGCATATTCAGCCTGGAAATGTCCAAGGAACAATTGGTCATGAGACTCCTGAGTTCTGTGGGCAAGATTGACTCACAACGCATTCGTACCGGCAAACTGCAGAACGATGACTGGCCAAAACTTACACGGGCCGTGGGCATGTTGACGGAAGCCCCCATCTATATAGATGATACTCCCGCAATATCCGTACTTGAGATGCGTGCCAAGGTCCGTCGACTGGCCTCTCAGCACGACATAGGCATGATCATTGTCGACTATCTGCAACTCATGCAGGGCCGCACCAATACTGAAAACAGGACACAGGAAATCAGTGAAATCTCCAGATCCCTCAAGGCACTAGCCAAAGAACATCATATTCCGGTTGTGGCACTCTCTCAGCTCAACCGCAGCCTCGAGAGCAGGACGGACAAGCGGCCTATGATGGCTGATCTGCGTGAGTCGGGAGCCATTGAACAGGATGCCGATGTCATCTGTTTCATTTACCGGGATGAAGTCTACAACAAAGCTGAAGACAACCCCAATCGAGGAACGGCTGAAATCATCATTGGCAAGCAGAGAAACGGCCCAACCGGCGCTGCCAAATTGACATTTCTTAAAGAATTCACTATGTTTGAAAACATGAGTCACTACAGCGGATCAGAGGAACAGCTCTAATATAGTTTTTGTCGTAGAGCATACAACCATCGATTGTGAGCCGATCAAGCTGCAATTCAAGGTCAATCCATAGAGGCTAACCGTATGACCAGTAGTCAGGGCAGCAGCAATAGATATGATTTCAAAGGCATAGAAGCCAAGTGGCAAAAAAACTGGGCAGAGAACCGGACCTATCGCACTGCAGAAGATGCACCGGGAGAAAAATACTATGTCCTCGAAATGTTTCCTTATCCTTCAGGAAGAATTCACATGGGACATGTCCGCAATTACTCCATCGGAGATGTTGTTGCCAGGTATAAACGCCTCCGTGGTTACAATGTCCTCCATCCCATGGGCTGGGATGCCTTTGGACTCCCTGCCGAAAATGCCGCCCAAAAGAACAACAGCCACCCAGCGGTCTGGACTTATGACAACATCGATTACATGCGCAAGCAGTTGCGCCAGCTCGGCCTTTCCTACGACTGGGATCGGGAAATTGCCACCTGCAATCCGGAGTATTATCGCTGGGAGCAGCTGATTTTTCTTGAAATGTGGGAAAAGGGCATCATTTATCAAAAAGTTACAACAGTCAACTGGTGCGAATCCTGCCAGACAGTTCTTGCCAATGAACAGGTTATTGAAGGGACCTGCTGGCGATGTGATGAGCCTGTTCTTCCTCGTAAAATGAACGGCTGGTTCTTCAAAATTACAGCTTACGCAGAAGAACTACTGGCAGATCTGGAGAAGTTGAGCGGCTGGCCGGAAAAAGTCGTCACCATGCAGCGTAACTGGATCGGCAAATCCACAGGGCTAACCTGTGCTTTTCAGGTCGATGGTCTCGATGAAAAAATCTCTATCTTCACCACCCGACCCGATACTATCTTTGGTGTGACCTTTATGTCGATCGCCCCGGAGCATCCTCTCGTTGAAACTCTTATCTCCGGCTATGAAAGACAGCAAGAAGTCCGGGATTTTGTCGAACAGATCGGCACAGAAAAGCAGCGCAAGAGTGTTACTGAGGAGCCTGAGAAAAAAGGTGTTTTTACCGGCCGCTATTGCCTCAATCCATTCAGCGGCAAGAAACTGCCCATCTTTGTCGCCAATTTTGTCCTTATGGAATACGGTACCGGTGCCGTTATGGCTGTCCCGGCCCATGACGAGCGTGATTTTGAATTCGCTCGAAAATACGCACTCGATATCGTCCCCGTTATCATGCCTGTAGGGTCTCATCTCGTCGCTGAAACAATGGAGCAGGCATATACCGGGCCTGGAATTCTCGCAGCCTCCGGTTCCTTTACCTCTCTACCCTCCGAAGAAGCGAAACAGAGGATCATCGATTTTGCAGTCGATCATCAGTTCGGGGCGCCTCATGTCACGTATCGCCTCAGAGACTGGGGAATTTCACGACAGCGGTATTGGGGGGCGCCCATCCCGATGTTGCACTGTGAAAAATGTGGGGTCCAACCTGTTCCTCGACAGCAATTACCTGTGGTTCTGCCGGAAGATGCCGATGCTGGGAGCAGCAAGTGTGACCCCCTGCATCAACGTCCTTCCTTTTATACAACCACCTGTCCGATCTGCCATGGCACTGCTCGTCGGGAAACCGATACCATGGACACTTTTGTCGAATCATCCTGGTATTTTGCCCGTTACACCTGTCCAAGATTCACGGATGCCCCGCTCGATAAGAAAAAAGCGTCTTTCTGGCTGCCCGTTGACCAGTATATCGGTGGGGTGGAACATGCCATCCTGCATCTTCTCTATTCCCGTTTCTTTACCAAAGTACTGCGTGATCTTGGCTATATTGACATTGATGAGCCCTTTACCAATCTGCTCACCCAGGGCATGGTCATCAAGGATGGTTCGAAGATGTCCAAATCCAAGGGTAACGTTGTTGACCCCCATGACCTCATCACCGAATACGGCGCTGATACCGTTCGTCTTTTCAGCCTCTTTGCCGCCCCTCCGGAAAAAGACCTTGAATGGAATGCCCAAGGAGTAGAGGGGGCTTCACGTTTCATAAACCGGATATATCGTTTTATTGAAAACAATAAGCGGATTATCTCAGCTGGATCCGAAAATAGCCTGGAACTTGGAGAGGCAGGCCGCCTCCTGCATCGCAAAACCCATCAAACAATCCGCCGGGTGACTGAAAATATTGAAAACAATTTCCATTTTAATACCGCCATCAGTGCGATCATGGAACTCTTCAATATCCTTACAACTACCGCCGATATTGTGAAAGAAGCGAGGGCAGAGCCACTTGTTGTCAAAAAAGCCCTCGAAGTGATCTTGATCCTCCTCTCGCCTATGATTCCGCATTTCTGCGCCGAGATGTGGGAGACTCTCGAAAACCGTGGTTCCATTGAATCCGCGCCATGGCCTCAATTTGACGCCCAGGCTGCACGCGAAGATCAGTTGACTCTTGTCATCCAGGTCCAAGGTAAGGTTCGCAGCCGCCTGGAAGTACCTGCAGATATTGAAGATGATCAGCTGATCAAGCTGGCGCTGACAGACGAGAACGTCTTAAAATTCACCGAAGGTCAGACGATAAAAAAGACTATTGTCGTCAAGAAGAAACTTGTGAATATCGTTATTTAATACTATATTTTTACTGCTAATCCGCTCAGCAACTGAGAAAAAGCCTCTCGCGTATGGTGTGCATTGTTCCTCTTACCTCATCAGGAGACAACCGTTGAAAACATTTAAGCGAATAGTACCACTCTTTATTAGCACGATATTGTTGCTGGCTTCCTGCGGCTATCATAATCCTTATGTCTACTCAGGACCTGCAAAAACCATTTACATAACCGAATGGAAAAACCGGACCAGCGAGCTTTCTCTCGATTCCAAAATATATCGATCGCTGGCCCGCTGGTACCAGAAGGCCGGATCCCTGCATGTTAGTAAAAACAAAGCAGGTGCAGACCTCATTCTGGCAGGAGAAATCGTCTCCATCTCCCTCCCCAGCCTCGGTTATGGCGCAAACAGAGAATCTGTTCAAAACAGAGTGCGTATGCGGGTCCGCTACATCCTCAAAGATATCGCGAGTGGCAAGGTTCTCATAGAAGAAACAAACGAAATGTGGGATGAACCGTATCTCACCTCATCAGGAGTATTCGGCTCAAGCGAGAGTGAAAAAGACGCCATGGACACGATCATAGACCAGCTTTCACAGAAGATCTATCAAAGAACCCTGGTCGAAATCCCCAAACTCTGATCCCTTTCCTCCATCGTTAAAAGGCCGATTTCCACAAGGAAATCGGCCTTTTTTTTGACATATCGTCAGTATTCGCTATGTATATATTTTGCATCAATACGCATCTCTTATGTTAATGATCGCCAATCTCGTCATTCCCTCACCCTTTATTCTCGCCCCCTTAGCCGGCTATACCGACCTGCCCTTTCGTCTCTTATGCCGGGAATTCGGCGCAGGGCTCTGTGTGTCAGAGATGATTAGCTGTCATGGCCTGTGTTTTAAGCAGCCTAAAACCCTTGAGCTGCTCATCTCCTCATCAAAAGAACATCCGGTATCCTTTCAACTCTTCGGGGCAGATCCGGATATTATGGGAGAAGCGGCTGCCATCCTCTCTTCGTTCCATCCCGCCCTCATTGATATCAACATGGGCTGTCCGGTGAAAAAAGTTACAAAACGAGGGGCCGGGGCGGCACTGATGGCCAACCCAGAACTAGCTGAAAGAATCATCGGTAAGGTTATTCAGAATTCGACCGTCCCTGTGACTGTAAAAATCAGAGCAGGTGTCAGCTTAAAAGAACTCAATGGCGAGGAGTTTGCCCGAATGGCGGAGGCTGCAGGGGCGGCAGCCATAACTGTCCATGGCAGAACCTGGTCCCAAGGATTTAGCGGTAAATCTGATAGGATTATCATTGCCAGTATCAAGAAAGTTCTCTCCGTTCCGGTTATCGGCAATGGCGATGTCCTCTCCTATCAGGAGGGACTCGCCATGCTCGCAGAAACAGGATGTGATGCAGTAATGATTGGCAGGGGTGCTCTGGGAAATCCCTGGGTGTTCACAGAAGCGGGTAGACCGGCTGATCTCTCCGCAATCCTTACAGGTGCGATTCGTCATATGGAGCTCATAGAACAGTATCTCAATACAGATCATATGCTTGGCACGATTAAAAATCACATAGGCCGGTACTTCAAGCATCTCCCAGGCAGTGCCAACCTTCGAAAAGCGGTTTATGACAGTCCGACATTCTTCCGCCTCAAAGATATTCTCTCTGATTTGCGAGACCGCGGAACGGCTAATAATTCTTTACGATAATTCCATAGCGCCAGATGACCTCTCTTCAAACTCTGCAACGGTCCCATGAGGCATTTCCCTCGAAAAACAGTGTTCACGTTTGTTCTAAGAGATCTTTGTCTTCCCAGTTCCTGATCAGCTCGACCAGGGTTCGAACTCCGACACCTGAGGGTCCTTTCGGAATATAGGATTTCTCGGTGAATTCCCAGGCAGTACCGGCGATGTCCAGATGGGCCCAGGGCACATCTTTGGTAAATTTTTCCAGATACGCTGCGGCAGTGATGGTTCCTGCCGACTTACCGCCGGTGTTTTTTATATCCGCCACATCAGATTCGATCTGTTTAGTGTATTCCGCTCCTAGAGGAAGCCGCCATAAAGGCTCACCAGATCGCTTGCCGGCCGCGATCACTCGCTCGATCAACGCATCATTATTACCAAGTATCCCCGTATAATGATGCCCCAATGCCACTATCACCGCTCCGGTCAGGGTGGCCAGATCGACAACGCAGACAGGGGAATACGTGTCTATGCCATATGCCAAGGCGTCAGCGAGAATCAGCCTGCCCTCCGCATCAGTATTGACTATTTCAGATGTGACGCCGTTGCAGTGAACGATAATATCGCCAGGCTTCACGGCCGCACTCCCCCCCATATTATCGGTAGCCGGCACAAGAGCAACAACCCCGATGTCAGGCTTTTCCTCGGCAATGACCTGCATCGCCGCCAGTACCGCTGCCCCGCCACACATATCGTATTTCATGTCCTGCATCCCGGCTGCCGGTTTCAATGAAATACCACCCGAATCAAAGGTCAAGCCCTTACCGACCAGAAGAATCGTCTTTGCGCTCTCGGAGGGACGATATTCAAGGACAACCAGATGAGGAGGTCCAGAAGATCCTTGATTGACAGCCAGTATCCCTCCCATTCCGAGTCGCTGCATATCTTCTTTTTCCAAGATCTGCAGTTTGAGGTCGGAGACTGCGGCAAGCTCTTTGGCATATGCCACGAAATGAGTGGAAGTCCAGCCGTTGCCAGGTTCATTGGCCATATCGCGGGCCTTGCGGGCCGCCATGGCCGCCCGTGCTCCTCTATCGGCACCCTTGCGCACACCTGCCGTCTGAGAGAGCGTTTGCAATACAAGTTTTTTCAAACCATCATAGGGCTTCTCTTCCTGATCTCCGGTCTTGTATTTTAAAAATCGATAGTCCCCAAGCAACACCCCTTCGGTTATGCATTCAGCCACCTCCGCAAATTTCAAACCTGAAAGTTCAGGAAGACAGATCATGATTCCAGCTGCCTTTATTTTTTCGCATTGCCTGGCAATATCGCCACCAATCTTCCTGCATACCTCCCTTAGACTGTCGCTCTCGTTTTTTTCATAGGTTTTACCAAGGCCTATCATCAGGAGTCGCTTTGCAGATACTAAAGATTCCTTGAGCAGTTGCGGATATATAAGGAGAGTGTTGCTCGTTTTTGCTGTAAAATCACCAAGCTCAAGGGCAGCCAACATCAACGACTGCACCCTCTCATCACAACTAGGCAAGCCTTTTTCCGGCTGTTCAACGCAGAGAACCAACAGATCTCCCGTATATTTCTCGAGATCTTTAGTGGTTACCGAAAT
>JAUYSF010000298.1 GCA_030696435.1 Desulfoprunum sp.
CTCTCTTGTCTGACGCCGAATGATCATAGCCGTTTGAAGATTGGGTGTTATGAGCAGCACGGATGCATAGGCAGGATCACGCCTGGCTCATTACACTTGAGAATTTTACTGATATCCAATGCACGCGCCTTTGGCCGGGCCGCTCAGGTTTTCTTGATCAGGCTGAGTTCGGCGTCCGAGGCCCGGACATATAAAGGTGAAGCCGATCCCGTATCAAGGACTTCTCCAGCCACCAATTTTTCTCCGGCAAGAAGCCCAAGAGATGCAGCCATCGGGACGTGGAGCTGGGCCGGGGCAATCTCCAGCTTCTCTCCCAGGATTTCCCGCCAAAACCCACCATAGGTCACGACTGCATCACCCACCATATATACCGGCTCCAGGATATGTTCGGCAAGTTGTTCAGGACTGACCACTGATATTTTACTGATCTGGCAGATCTCGCCCTGTTCATCCCGGCGGAAAAAGGCGGCATATACCTCTTTTTTGCGCGCATCAAGGGTGGCACAGATCATCTTCGAGGTACTGCAGTTTGCGGCGAGTGCTTCGAGCGTGGAGATACCCAGCAGGGGTTTTTCTGCTGCGCAGGCAAAGCCCTTTGCCGTCGCCATTCCGATGCGCAGGCCGGTGAAACTTCCCGGCCCGACACTCACCGCGATACCATCAATCGCGGGCCAAGAGACAGCGGCCTCAGTCAGTAGCCAGTCAACCATTGTCAACAGCCTCCTGGAGTGAGTGACGGTACCGCATAGCGATAGAGTCCCCACGACCTTGCCATCACGCTGACCTCCCTCCGTCAAGGCGACAGAGCAACAAGGGGTGGCAGTATCAAGGGCCAGTATCAGAGGCCGGTCAATGATCATTACTTCAGAAGTCTGACGATGTCGTTGTAAAAGACGAAGACCATAAGGGCCCCGAGCAAGGCAATACCCACCTGCTGGGCAATGATCTGGGCCCGCTCATGTACCGGTTTGCGCCGCAGACCTTCAACCGTCAGGAATACCAGATGGCCACCATCGAGCACAGGAATAGGCAAGAGATTCAAAATGCCGAGGTTGACGCTGAGCAGGCCCATAAAATAGAGGAGATTGATCCAGCCGGCCTTCATCTGTTCACCGGCAATCTGAGCAATGAGGATAGGCCCGCCCATTTCCGAGGCAGGTATCACCCTCTGGATGATCTTGACAAACCCGAGGACCGTGAGGTGAATATACATCCAGGTCTGACCACAGGCATCGATGAAGGCCTGTATCACACCGACATGGGCATAGGTGACCTCATCATCCTTGACAATACCGATCATGAAGCGTTTTTCGACCTCTTCACCAAAAACGTTTTTAACACTGTCTTTCTTCGGCACCACATCCACGGCTATCTCCTCCTGACCACGACGCACTACCATGGCCAGGGATCTGCCTTCGCTTTTCTTGACTCCGTCCAGGACGTCTTCCCAGATTTTGGTGTCCGCACCATCAATCCGGATAACAACATCTCCCGGTTTGATACCTGCAGAAAATGCCGGTGTCCCCTCGGTGACCTTGCCAATCTTGGTGGTGTCAACGGACTTCGGCACTCCAATCACAACAAACAGGAAAAAGAACAGGGCCACAGCAAAGAGCAGATTGAAGAGCGGGCCGGCGAGGACAATGCAAAACCTTTTCCAGACAGATTTGTGGGCGAACGAGCCATGCTGTTCAACCACATCGACCTGTTGCTCATCAGGATTTTCGCCGAACATTTTCACGTATCCCCCCAGAGGGAAGGCAGAGATCACATATTCCGTTTCACCGACCACCTTGCCGATCAGTTTCGGCCCGAATCCCAGAGAAAATGTCAGAACCCGCACCCCGAAAAGTTTGGCAAAAAGAAAGTGGCCCAGTTCATGAACAAAGATGAGAACGCCCAGGACAATAATAAAGGGAACAATGGTATGCATAATCGTTGAGTTCCTTAAAGGAACGATAAAGTTGATAATAGCAGTCCCGATATCCGCCGCCGGAAGGCAGATCAGGATCGTGCAAGGGTACCGATGATCCGGCCTGCTTCTCTACGCGCCCGCTCATCGGCTGCCAGGATGTCTTCGAGACTGTTTTCACTGCCGTCCTGCACAGCCTCGAGAGTCCGGGCAACTGTCTCGACGATGGCGGGAAATGAGAGGCGACCATCGAGAAAGGCCTCAACGGCTATCTCATTGGCTGCATTGAGCACAGCTGGCAGTACACCACCGGCACGCAGGGCAGCAAATGCAAGTTCCAATGCCGGAAAACAGGTGTGATCAGGCTCCAGAAAATCAAGTCTACCGCATTGGGCAAGCTGGAGCGATTCCAGAGCCAGAGGCAGCCGCTCCGGATAAGACAGGGCATAGGCAATGGGAATCCGCATATCGGGGACACCGAGCTGGGCAAGAACAGAGCCATCACGGAATTCTACCAAAGAGTGGACGATCGACTGGGGATGAACCACGACATCGATCATATCTGCCTCCATGCCAAAGAGCCACCTAGCCTCGATAACCTCAAGCCCCTTATTCATGAGTGTGGCGGAATCAATGGAAATTTTCCGTCCCATCTGCCAATTGGGATGATTGAGGGCTTCTTCTCTCGTGACACTTTGCAGTGCCTCCCGGCTTCTGCCCCGAAAAGGTCCCCCAGAAGCAGTAAGGATGATCTTCTTCACATCTTCCCTGCGCCCTGCCTCAAGGGCCTGAAATATGGCGCTGTGCTCTGAATCGACCGGCAACAACCGAACCTTATACTGTTCAATAGAATCCATCACGATTTTGCCGGCCATGACCAAGGTCTCTTTATTGGCCAAACCGATATCCTTGCCGGCCTTGATCGCAGCCAAGGTGGGTAATAATCCAGCCGCTCCGACAATCGCTGAAATGGTGAGATCAGCACTTGCCAAGGCAGCCACCTGCTCATTACCTTCTAGGCCAATGAGAATTTTGTCCTGCCATTCTCCCGGCAGCATTGACTGCAAGAGTTGGGCATGCTTCTCGTCGCAAACTGAAACGCATTCCGGCGAAAATTCCAGAATCTGACGGGCAAGCAATTCGACATTGCAGCCTGCAGCCAATCCGACAATACGAAAGCGCTCGGGAAACTGCCGCACCACGTCCAGAGTGTTGACCCCGATTGAACCGGTAGCGCCAAGGATCGAGATTCTCTTCATCATCGGGTAAGTATCAGGAAGTAGTAGAGAACCGGAGCTGCAAAGATAAGGGAATCAATGCGGTCGAGAATCCCTCCATGATCGCCCAGGCAATGCCCGGAGTCTTTGACCCCTGTTCCTCGCTTCACAATGGATTCGGTGAGATCACCGGCAATACCGGCTCCAACGAGAATAACGGCGGCAAAGACGAGAGATGCCCAGTTGGGACTGACCAGGAAAATCCGGGCGAAAATGACGGCGGTGACCATTCCGGTCACGAGCCCGCCAAAAGCCCCTTCCCGGGTCTTGTTAGGGCTAATCCCGGGGCACAATTTGTTTTTACCGAAGGCTCGCCCGATGTAATACGCACCAGAATCGGAGCCTGCCGTGATCGCAGTCAGCACAATAAGCCAACTCCCTCCCTCCGGTAGAAAACGCAAAGCGATAAGATGGCCCCCTAAAACACCGATGTAGACTACCCCGAATACCAGTCGACAAAACAACTCGTAGCTATCGGCAAACGTGGCGTAGACTGAGAAAAAAAACAAGGCTAAAAGGGAAAAGGATAGAACCACACCCGCCGCCAAGCTGGCAGTTCCCGGTATGGGGACCATGAGAATCAAGGGAAGAGTGACAAGGATATCAAGAGCGATTCTCTGCACAAAAGAGAAACGGCCTGAACCGGCCATTCTCACATACTCATCCGCGCCCCAGAAGGCGACAGGGATCATAACCGCAGCAAACAGGAATGAAGATCCTTTGAACAAAAGTAGAAACCAGCAGAGGGCCAACAGAATTCCCGGAACAATGCGTTTCATTGGTCTCTCTTTTTGAGTTGAGCCCCAATCCGCCCGAATCGTCTCTCTCTCCTCTGGAAATCGAGGATCGCCTGCAAAAAAACCTCTTTACGAAAATCAGGCCACATAATGTCGGTAAAAAATATTTCAGCATACGAGAGTTGCCAGAGCAGGAAATTGGAAATTCTCGCCTCGCCTCCAGTACGGATCAGAAGATCAGGATCCGGAAGAGCAGCAGTATAAAGATGGGCTGAAACTGCCTCGGTGGTGATATCCTCAACGGCCATCTTCCCGGCAACGCAGTCCTGGGCCAGAAGCCGGGCGGCTCGTGTCAATTCGTCTCGTGCCCCGTAACTCAGGGCAAGATTAAGAATCATGGCCGAGTTCGTTGAGGTCTTCTCAATAGATTCTTGCAGCGCCTCCCGAACTCCGTCAGGAAGTCTTTCCAATTCGCCGATACACGAGAGGCGGATATCATTTTTCTGCATCCTGGAAAGCTCGGAAACAAGAAATCTCTTAAGAATGGACATCAGACCACTAACTTCCTTGGCTGGCCTGCTCCAATTCTCAGAGGAAAAAGCATAGAGTGTCAGGACCTGAATTCCGAGTTCTCGGGCGGCTTCGACAATATCACGCACAGAGTCGGCCCCAGCCTTATGGCCAAACAGGCGGGGTTCCTTTCTCTTCTCCGCCCACCGTCCATTGCCATCCATGATGATAGCAATGTGTTTAGGAAGACGCTCGAGGTCAATAACAGAGTCGTTGGACATACACCACTCATAACAGGGGAAAACTGCAGGGGCTACCCAAAAATCATCGCAGATACTGGGCAATCAAAAAAGATTAAACCTCCATCACTTCTTTTTCCTTGGAGGCAGTTATCTCATCGATCTTTTTCATATAACCGTCGGTTTCCCGCTGGGCCTCATCCTGAAGCTTAAACAAATCATCCTCAGATATTTCCTTGTCCTTTTTCTGTCTTTTCAAGGTATCAAGGGCATCGCGCCGGATATTACGTACAGCTACACGGTATTCTTCGGAAACCTTTTTCACATGCTTGACAAGGTCCCGGCGCCGTTCTTCGGTCAGTTGGGGGATATTCAGTCGGATTATCTTGCCATCACTTGCCGGAGTCAGGCCGACATCAGATTTCAGAATAGCCTTCTCGATGGCCGGCAGCATCTGCGGATCCCACGGTTGTATGGCAATAGTCCTGCTCTCCGGTATGGTCAGAGATCCGACCTGGCTGAGAGGCATCTGACTGCCGTAAGCGGAAACGGTGATATCATCAAGGATCCCAAGCGAGGCACGTCCTGTCCGCACCTTAGACAATTCGATCTTGAATGTCTCGACACTCTTTTCCATCTTCTCGGCCATTTCAAATATCACTTCGTTCATATCATTCACCCTGTTGAGCAGAGGAGATCTTGCAGGACTATCTTGAACTGATCAGTGTCCCCACCCGATCACCACAGACTGCTTTCCTGATATTGCCGGGAACATTCATATTCAATACCATTATTGGTTTATCATCATCTTTGGCAAGCGAGATGCCGGCGGCATCCATCACCTTGAGTCCACGCCTGAGAACATCATCATAGGTGAGATGGTTAAATTTAACCGCGTCGGGCTCCAAGACTGGATCTTTATCATAGACACCGTCGACCTTTGTCGCTTTAATGATGACATCTGCATCTATCTCGAGGGCTCGCAGCACGCCAGCCGAATCAGTAGTAAAATAGGGATTTCCGGTACCTGCAGCAAATATCACGACTCTCCCTTTTTCCAGATGACGGGTTGCGCGACGTCTGATATAGGGCTCACATACAGACTGCATCGGGATAGCCGACATGACCCTGGTTATAACACCGCTGCGCTCAAGGGCATCCTGCATAGCCAGACTGTTCATAACAGTCGCTAACATTCCCATGTTATCAGCAGTTGTTCTGTCCATCCCCTTACTGGCACCGGCGACACCGCGAAAGATATTTCCCGCACCAATGACGAGGCCGGGTTCAACTCCCATCGCGACTATCTCTTTTACCTCTGACGCAACAAATTCAAGCACCCTGGTATTGATACCAAAGGAGTCTTCGCCCATCAACGCTTCACCACTTAGCTTCAGCAGGATCCTCTTATACTTTATCGGCATATAGTTCTCCTCGCCTGTTCACGCGCAACAATATCCGGGTCTGGTTCGAATTACTGTGGATGACAGGATCTTTCAATCATCCACAGGATGGTCCTGGATTCTTTATTCTACACCAACCTGAAAACGGACAAAACGCTTGATAGAAATATTTTCTCCCATCTTGCCGACAAGCTCATTCAGCAGGTCCTGAATAGATAGATCGGGATTCTTGACAAATCTCTGCTCAAGGAGGCAGATTTCAGCCAGATATTTTTCGATCTTGCCAACTACCATCTTTTCGGCAATGTTAGCAGGTTTTCCTGATTCGATGGCCTGCTGAATATAGATTTCCCTTTCTCGTGCAAGGATTGCTTCAGGAACATCTTCACGGTTTATCGAGACAGGGCTGGCAGCGGCGATATGCATGGCGATATCGCGGGCAAATTCCCTGAATGAATCATTTTTAGCAACAAAATCTGTCTCGCAACCAAGCTCCACCATGACTCCCAGTTTCCCACCGGCATGAATATAGGTCTCGATTACCCCCTCGCTGGTTGCTCGACCAGCTCTTTTGGCTGCTACAGCCAAACCTTTCTGTCGAAGCAGATCAACGGCCTTTTCCATATCGCCGTTCGTATCGGCAAGAGCCTTTTTACAATCCATCATACCAGCAGCAGTCTTATCTCTCAGATCCTTTACCATCTGACTCGTTATATTCATGGCAAACCTCCTTAAAATAACGCATCATGCGTCTTGTCAGTTTTTCACTTTCACACAAGTGCGTCCAACTACGCAAATTGGACATAAGCAAAAACAATTCAATTTCATATAATAAAAAGGGGGCAGTCCCAAGACCGCCCCTTTCAACTTCCAATCAAGCTACGGCAACCGTCCTGCGAAAAACCAAGCCGGGATTACTCAGCATCCGCGGCAGATTCCTCCATGAAAGTCACCCCTGTGTCACTTACAGCAGCAGCCATAGCCTCTTGAGTAGCATTGTCACCATCACGTTCAGCCTGACCTCGCAAGATGATTTCGGCAATTTGAGAACTGACAAGTCGGATTGAGCGGATCGCATCATCGTTACCCGGGATGAGGTAATCTATACCATCAGGATCACAGTTGGTATCAGCTACCGCTACAACGGGGATATTCAGTTTTTGGGCCTCGCTAACGGCGATCGATTCCTTGCGCGGATCAATGACAAATAATACACTTGGCAGATTACGCATATCTTTGATTCCACCGACATTTCTCTCAAGTTTGATCCGCTCTTTTTCCATGAGAAGGATCTCTTTTTTGGGGAAACGATTTATTGTACCATCTGCCTGCATGGATTCGATTGCTTTCAAACGATCGATGCTACGTTTGATGGTCTGAAAATTTGTCAGCATGCCACCAAGCCAGCGATGATCGATATAAAACATACCGCAACGTCGAGCCTCTTCACTGATGATTGATTGAGCCTGTCTCTTGGTGCCGACAAACAAAATGGTGCCGCCCTTTTTGACTTCCTGGGCTACAAAGTTGCAAGCCTTATCAAAAAGACGCTTGGTTATATCAAGGTTAATGATATAGATACCATTGCGCGGTCCATAAATGTAAGGTTTCATCTTTGGGTTCCAACGGCGGGTCTGATGCCCGAAGTGAAGACCCGCTTGCAGCATTTCTTTTACAGTTGCATTAGCCATTTTTCCTCCGTTTCCTGGTTTGGCCGCCATCTTCTCTTCATCACAGTTGCAGATGAGCCCGCCTTGCAGTCTCCCCGCCTGTGACACCAGTTTTTGTTGAAGATGTGTGTCATGAAAAGTGTTGATACGTTACGTCAAGAGTATATTCTCCTGACTGATGAATAACAACGCTATTTACCACAGCGTCTAGTAAATAGCAATCCCTGAGCGCTAATGCCATAGGCCTAAAGTTGTTATTTTCGAATAAGTGAGGATTTTCCTGAAAAGATAAGCTTTAACCATTCAAGATAAGCTTTAACCATTCAAAACCAAATTTAAGCAATTCTCCGTCTTCCTGGGATATACGTCGCCGGATCTCTTTCGAAATCGTAAACTGATCAATGAGCATTTTTTCTTCTGTAAGCCTTCTGAAGCTATCAATATCATAACACACCATGAAGGCAAGTTGCTGCTTTGCTCCGCCATGCCCTTCTCCCTGCCATGGATTGCCGGCGAAGAGCGTATCAATTTCCGTCCAGAGTTCATTCATTGTATTATGGTTATCAAGACGCTGATCGCGCACCCACTCTCTGACAGAGTAGAACCTTTCTTCGCTATGCCCAAGACAGTAGCTGTGTCTGGTTAGAAAATAGTACTCATTATCCCTTCTTTTTTCGGGTTTTCTATCCACAGCCCTTTCCAGTGGATAGGTTCGACAGGCAGATGGTCTGTCGACATATACACTACAACCAGAAGCCGTCAGAAAAGGGCAAGCTTTTCCCGAATCGTCACTTAATTTAAGCATCGCAGTAGGAAAAAAAGGATTTTCACCCTTTACAAGTCGGATGTACTGCTTCAACAGTTGAGCCGAGTGAACATTCAAAGCCTGTTTAAGTCGGACAAGATCATAGGGATACAGGATCATATCGACATTTTTGCAACAGACTGTAAAACACTTGACCCCTGGATGACAGAAAAACCTGAACTTCGTCTGGGCAAGCGGTATCATTCCATGAGGAAATTGTTTCAGACCTTCCATACAGATTTGGCGAGAAGCAGGGGAAAAATTAAGTGTAAAAAAAAAGCTGACTGGAATTAATCCAGTCAGCTTTTTGAAATATCATGATTGCGCGACTTAATTTTCAGTATCAGCCTTCACAATTTTTTCTTCATATCCTACTAATTCAATAATCGCCATTTGAGCTGCATCACCACGCCTAACACCCGTTTGAATGATGCGAGTATACCCGCCAGATCTGTCGGCAAATTGCGCCTGAATAGCATTAAACAACTTATCGACTACGGTTTTGCTACGGATATAAGACAGCGCCTGTCGTCGTGCATGCAGATCGCCGCGTTTTCCCAGTGTTATCATCTTTTCCGCAATAGGCCGTAATTCTTTTGCCTTCTCTTTGGTCGTTATTATCCGCTCATGCTCAAAAAGAGAGGTAACCATGTTTCTGAACATTGCATCACGATGCGAGCTGGTTCGTCCAAGTTTTCTGCCGGAATTGTTGTGTCTCATGTGTGTATCCTCAACCTACCTTTTTAACAACTTGCTAAAATGAACAGCTAGTTTCTGTAGGAATCTTTATATTTTTATACAGGCGCGGTCTAACCCTGATCATCCCTTTTTTCGTTGACAACTGGAGGTATCCAATTCTCAAATTTCATACCTAAGGTGAGATCCATCTCAGAAAGCAACGCCTTGATCTCATTCAGTGACTTACGCCCAAAATTTTTCGTTTTCAGCATCTCTTGATCAGTCTTCTGTGCAAGATCACCGATAAAATTGATTTCCGCGTTTTTCAAGCAATTCGCAGAGCGTACCGAAAGCTCAAGATCCTCAACTGGTTTGTCAAGGTAAGGATTGAGTGGATCAGGTGGCCGTATAGTACGATCAGGATCGGGTTCTGCCACTTCTTCATCGAAGTTGATAAATATCGTGAGCTGCTCTTTAAGAATTTTGGCGGCATATGCCAAAGCGTTTTCAGGCCGGACACTTCCATCAGTCTCAATTTCTAGAGTTAACTTATCATAATCAGTTTGTTGTCCTACCCGAGCTTGAGATACAACATATTGAATCTTTTTGACAGGTGTAAATATCGCATCAATAGGAATTTGTCCGATTACCAAATTTTCTTTTTCCTGCTTCTCCGCAGGCTGATAACCTTTTCCCCACTCAACAGTTAAGTCTGCATAAAAAGTGCCATCACCAGTGATCGTACAGATAATCTGGTCTTTGTTCATTACCTCAACTGCACTGGATCCTGAAATATCTCCAGCTGTGACAACACCGGGCCCCTTCTTCTCAATAGTAACTTTTTGTGATTCAAGCGAATTGAGCTTAATTCCCACCAGTTTCAGATTGAGTATAATTTCACTCACATCCTCCATGATGTCCTTCATCGAAGTGAATTCGTGCAGTGCTCCTTCGATTTTTACCGTAGTAATAGCCGCACCCTGAATCGATGAAAGAAGAATTCTCCTCAGAGAGTTTCCGATTGTTGATGCAAAGCCCCTTTCAAGAGGTTGACAAATAAATTTGCCATACGTTTCTGTATGTTTGGATTTATCAACTTCCAGTTTTTCAGGCTTTATAAGCTCATGCCAGTTCCGGTAAAATGGTAGTTTTTCGTCGGCGGCTTGGGTCATAAATTTCCCTTTCTGCGTATCTGCTATCTAGATAAATAATAAAGGCCTTTGAGATTATTCCTTTCTGATGTCATTTCATCACAAGAATTATCTCAAAGGTCGACGCATTTTTATTAAAGAAAGACCAAATATTTTCTTTGCTCTTTCTATGTCTGTTATTTGGAATACAATTCAACGATCAAATGTTCTTGGATCGGCATTGTCAATTCGTCACGATGAGGGAGGGTTTTTACAGTGGCCTTAATGCTATCTTTGTCAAGTTCAAGCCAACTGGGAACTCCCCTTCGAGCAACGGCCTCAACATTTTCAAGTATCAGGGCGTTCGTTTTACTCTTTTCCTTTAAACTTATCTCATCACCTACTGAAACGAGAAAGGATGGAATATTGACTTTCTTACCGTTGACCAATACATGATTGTGGCGAACCAATTGCCTAGCTTGATTTCTCGAGGAAGCCATGCCTAATCTGAATATTGTGTTATCCAAGCGACGTTCAAGAAGAACAAGAAGATTTTCACCCGTTACACCTTTTTGCCGATCGGCTCGCTCAAAAGTAAGTCGAAACTGATCTTCCAGCATTCCGTACATACTCTTGACTTTTTGCTTTTCTCTGAGCTGAACTGCATAATCAGAAAGTTTCTTGAATTTAGACTGTCCATGCTGTCCCGGTCCAAATGCACGACGCTCGAATGAGCACTTATCTGAATAGCACCTATCGCCCTTGAGATACAATTTCAAATTTTCGCGTCTGCAAATACGGCAGGCAGCACCTATATTTCTAGCCAACTTTGGCCTCCATTTAAGTAAATTATACTATTCCTTTTCAGCGTCAGCAACTTATACTCTTCGACGTTTGGGAGGTTTACATCCGTTATGCGGTACCGGGGTCACATCAATGATACGACTGACCTCAAACCCAGTATTAACAAGAGCCCTTAAAGCTGCTTCTCTACCAGGTCCCGGACCTTTAACTTTTACTTCAATCTTACGCATGCCGACATCTGCAGCCTTTTTTGCAGCGTCAGCGACTGCATTTTGAGCGGCAAAGGGGGTGCTCTTCCTTGATCCTTTAAATCCGAGCACTCCAGCACTGCACCATGAAATGACATTTCCCTGCTTATCAGAGATAGTTACTATCGTATTATTGAATGTCGAGTATATAAAGACAATCCCTTCCGCGATATTTTTCTTAACCTTTTTTTTAACCCGTGCGTCCGCACGCTTTGCTCCTGCCATGTTTACACCTGTATGTTATTATTTTCGGCGAGCCGCAGCACCGCGACGTGGACCCTTTCTTGTCCTCGCATTGGTCTTGGTCTTTTGTCCGCGACAAGGCAAACCGGCCCTGTGTCGTCTCCCTCGATAGCATCCGAGATCAGTCAGTCTTTTGATATCCATCGAGACCTCACGGCGTAAATCACCTTCTACGACGTACTCGTCTTCAATGACTTTTCGGATGCGATTTACATCTTCACCATTAAGATCATCACTGCTCATCGTATAGGGGAGATCCACTTTATCGAGAATCTTCCTGGCTGAAGTCAGCCCAATACCATGTATGTAAGTTAAAGCGCGATCAATATGTTTATTTTTGGGAAGATCAATTCCTGCTATTCGTGCCAAAGTTTATCTCCTTAAAAGAAGTGGGTAGTTTAAAGCGGCAAACTTTGATTATCCCTGCCTCTGTTTATGTTTCTTTACTTTACAGGATACGCGGACAATACCGTTTCGTTTAAATACTTTGCATTCACTGCAGATTTTCTTAACCGAAGAACGTACTTTCATGATAATCAAACTCTCTATTTTTTCTTTTTTGGGTTTTTTGCCCTAAATGTAACCCTGCCTCTGCTCAAATCATAAGGCGAGAGTTCAATAGTTACCCGATCTCCTGGCAAGATTTTGATAAAATGCATACGCATCTTGCCGGATATATGGGCGAGCACCTTATGACCATTATCTAATTCAACACGGAACATCGCATTGGGCAACGGCTCAATAATTGTGCCTTCAACTTCAATAGCTTCTTCTTTAGCCATAGAGGCTCCTGAAAATAATTTTTAACTCAAAAACAGGAGAGTGTAATATATCTCTCTGGAAAAGAGAAGTTATTTTTTCGCTAGTGTATGTTTTCACGAGAACTGAGGATCATAGGTCCATCCTCCGTCACTGCAACTGAATGTTCAAAATGCGCTGATGGCTTACCATCTGCGGTGACAACCGTCCAGCCGTCTCTAAGAACCTTTACCCTATGTGTACCCATATTTACCATAGGCTCAATAGCCAGCACCATACCCGGTAGCAAGCGCGCTGTATGCTCTCCCTGATGGAAATTGGGAATTTCCGGTCCCTCATGGAGGGACAAGCCTATTCCATGACCGACAAATTGCCGTACAACCGAGAATCCGCTTTCTTCAACGCAGCGTTGCACCGCACAGGATATATCAGCAATTCGATTGCCGGCTACGACTTTTTCTATTGCTTTATTAAGTGATTTTTCTGTGACTGTTATAAGCCTCTCTTCATCAAGGCTTACTCTGTCGACTGCAATTGTAATAGCAGAATCACCAAAATATCCCTTATAGCACACACCAAAATCGACGGAAAGGATATCACCCTTTTTCAATTTTCTCTTTCGAGAAGGGATCCCGTGGACAACTTCCTCATTTATAGAAACACAGAGACTTCCAGGAAAACCTCTATATCCCTTGAAGGCGGGTATCGCCTTCATTTTTTTGCAGTAGTCTTCTGCCAGTCGATCCAATTCCCACGTTGATATTCCGGGCGTTACTGTCTTCTGGAGCATTGTAAGGGTTTGGGCAACGATCTGATTTGCCTCTTGCATGATAAGGATTTCATCATATTTTTTCACCACGATGACCTTGGCGCCCGGATTATCAGAAGAAAACATTGTCCTACTTCCTTCCGCGGATTCTTCCCTGCTTCATAAACCCTTCATAATTTCTCATAACAAGATGCGACTCAATCTGGGCAATGGTATCAATGGCTACACCTACCACAATAAGCAAGGCAGTTCCGCCAAAATAGAAGGGTATGTTAAATTTTGCGATAAGAATAGTGGGAAGCACACAGATAACACTGAGATAAATGGCTCCGACTACTGTTATTCTTGTCAAGACCTTATCGATAAATTCAGCAGTCTTTTTACCTGGACGTATGCCTGGTATAAAACCACCATTCTTCTTCAGGTTTTCTGCAACATCATCGGGTTTAAAGGTCACTGCGGTATAGAAAAAACAGAAAAACACAATCATTACAATATACATAATGTAATAGAGAACTTGTCCAGGCCCCATCATGGCTGAGGCCTTTTGCACCCAGTCAATATGAATAAATTGTCCTATTGTTGCAGGAAACATCATAATTGATGAAGCGAAAATAGGCGGAATAACCCCGGAGACATTTATTTTCAGAGGAAGATGGGAACTCTGGCCACCATAGACCTTTCTTCCGACGACCCTTTTGGCATATTGTATGGGAATCCGTCGCTGTGATGTCTCAAAAAAAACCACAAGGGCAATTACAGCAAACATAAATGCTAACAAGAATGGAATGAAAAATACCGTTATTTCTCCAGCTTTTATGAGTTGGATTGAATTAACCATTGCCGCAGGAAATCGAGCAATTATACCGCCAAAAATAATAAGCGATATCCCGTTTCCAATGCCACGTTCGGTCATCTGCTCACCCAACCACATGATAAATGCCGTTCCTGACGTGAGGGTGAGCATCGTCATGAGTTTGAATTGAATACCCGGATCAATGACAATAGCCTCACCACCAGGGCCAGCCATTCCTTCAAGACCCATTGCGATAAATGTGCCTTGAATTATACTCAGAAAAACTGTGCCATAACGAGTATATTGGGTAATCTTACGATTTCCGGATTCACCTTCCTTTTTAAGGGCCTCGAGTTGGGGGACAACCACTGTCAGCAATTGGATAATGATCGACGCACTAATGTAGGGCATGATTCCTAGTGCAAAAACTGAAAAATTCTCTAATGCTCCACCAGAAAACATGTTGAACATACCGAAAAGAGTCCCACCGCTTTTTTGAAAAAAGGCGGTGAGAGCCTCACCGTTAATACCCGGCGTGGGAATCTGTACTCCCATGCGATAAACGGCAAGCATTATCAGTGTAAACAGTACACGCTTGCGCAATTCCGGTATATTAGCAGCCCTCTGCAATCCACTCATGTCAATGTTTCCTGTGTTCAAATTGCCGGCAGAATGCGGCGCACTCTGTTGTTGATTTGCAGAAGAATGATCTTATTCCTTGCTATCTTCAGAAAGTACTACCTTGCCACCAGCAGCTTCAATCTGCGCTTTGGCCTGAGCACTGATCTTTTCGACCTGCACAGAAAAAGCTTTCTTAATTTCTCCATTTGCAAGTATCTTTACAGCGGCGCCTTTGCTGATCAAACCGGCTTCTGCTAGGACAATGCTGGTAATCACTGTGCCTGCTGCAAATTTATCCAGTTGGCTTAATGAAATGATGGTATATTCTTTTGCAAAAATATTGGTGAAGCCACGTTTGGGGAGTCGTCTATACAATGGCATTTGCCCGCCTTCAAAACCCGGTTTGATCCCAGATCCTGAACGCGCCTTAAACCCTTTGTGACCACGACCGGCTGTCTTGCCATGCCCAGAACCTGGGCCTCTACCAACACGCTTTTTATTCTTGGTAGATCCTTTTTGAGGAGAAAGGTTTGATAACGTCAGCATTTTATACCTCTTTTATCCGCACGAGATGAGCCACCTTCGAGAGCATTCCTCTCAATTCCGGCGTATCTTTTCTCGTCATTGTTTTATTCAACTTGGTAAGCCCCAGACCGGTCAAAGTAGCGCGAATTTTTTCAGTACTTCCGATGCTACTCTTGACCAGAGTAAAAGTAATTGTCTCGGCCATTTGACTACCTTTTTTGTATTGATATAGTGATCGTGTTGCACTTAAAGAAAGCAACACTAATATTTTTCTTAGAGCACCTATGCCCGGATTTCTTCGACAGTCTTTCCACGCAGTTCTGCTATAGCCTTTACCGAACGCAGACCTCGGAGTCCACTGAGCGTGGCCTTAACCATGTTGTGTGGATTGTGAGATCCAAGACATTTCGTAAGAATATTTGAAACACCGGCGGCCTCAAGTACTGCACGAACAGGCCCGCCAGCTATCAATCCAGTTCCGTCGGAAGCGGGTTTGAGTAGAACCTTTCCTGCCCCATACTTCCCAACAATCTCATGCGGTATTGATACTGTAGTCAGTGTCACGGCGACCATATCCTTTCGGGCTTTCTCCACACCTTTGCGAATGGCTTCCGGGACCTGATTGGCCTTTCCAAGCCCATATCCAACTTTACCTTTACCATCACCAACAACAACTATGGCACTGAAACTAAATCTCCGACCACCTTTAACAACCTTTGCTACTCTGTTGATAAAGACTATTTTTTCTATCAGTTCCTCAGTACTTTCAGTCTTGGAACGCTTAAAATCAGACAAGGGACACCCCCATACGAATTGATATCATTAAAAATCTAGACCGCCTTCCCGTGCACCATCGGAAAGAGATTTTACCCGACCGTGATAAATGTAGCCACCTCGATCAAATACAACCTTTTCAATACCGGCAGCCTTAGCCCGCTCAGCGAGAACTATACCAACTTTCTTGGCTGCCTCAGTTTTTCCCTTTTCTTCGCCCGGCTCAAATCCTTTATCAACAGTTGACATGGTCATAAGAGTACGACCCGTAGCATCATTGATTATCTGAGCATAAATGTGTTTGTTACTTTTAAAGA
The DNA here is from genome assembly GCA_030696435.1 of Desulfoprunum sp. Classification (GTDB taxonomy): domain Bacteria; phylum Desulfobacterota; class Desulfobulbia; order Desulfobulbales; family Desulfocapsaceae; genus Desulfoprunum. The sequence goes on from JAUYSF010000298.1 coordinate 16,218, forward strand.
CTCTAAGACGGGGCCGATCACTCGTTCCAGTGATCTTTTTACGAATTCGACTGACCCGTTTGCCCCTCGCGGTTGTCTTGGGATTCGTCTTAGCCATGGTAATTTTCCATTGAAAAAGTGATAGCGGCTTAAGCCACTGATATTATTTTTTTGAACCTGATTTACCTACTTTACGGACTATATGCTCATTCTCGTAACGAATTCCTTTTCCTTTATAGGGTTCTGGTTTCCGTACTTGTCGAATTTTAGCGGCTGTAAGACCGAGTAGTTCTTTGTCGATAGACTCGAGAACAATCTTACTATTTCCTTCAACCACAGCCGTAACCTCAACCGGAACAGAAAATTCGACGGGGCTTGAGTATCCAACATTAAGAGTTAGAGTATTTCCGTTAACGTTTGCTTTATATCCTACACCTTCAATCAGCAGTATCTTTTTAAAACCCTCTTCTACGCCAACAACCATATTATTGACTAGACTTCTGGTTAATCCTCTGAAGGCATTAACCGTCCTTCCTTCAGATCTGTTATTAACTAAAATTTCATTATTTTCATAGACAACCTCTACTTCAGGTTGAATGGTTCGCTCCAGCATTCCTTTTTTTCCAGTTACAGCAATCCGCTGACCGCTGATATCAATTTTGACACCTGCGGGAACTGAAATTGGTTGTTTACCTATACGAGACATCATTACCTCCGTTTTCCGTGAAGATTACCAAACCTCACAGAGTATCTCTCCGCCAGTGTTCGTAGCCCTTGCCGCTTTATCTGTAATAATGCCCTTTGATGTCGAAATGATAGAGATACCAAGTCCGTTTAGGACGACCGGCACATCTTTCGCCTTTGCATATTGCCGCAAACCAGGCTTGCTCACCCGTTTGATACCTGTGATAACAGATTCCCGGTGAGGTCCATATTTCAATTCAAGGGTCAAGGTTCCCTGCACGTCTTTCTCGGAAACTCGAAAATCTTTGATAAAACCCTCATCTTTCAATACTCGGGCAATATCAATTTTCACATTGGATTTGGGCATCTCGACGGAATCGAATTTTACCATTACCGCATTTCGTATCCTGGTCAGCATATCTGCCAGGGGATCGCTCATTGACATAGCGAACACTCCTTACTTATTTCTGAATAATTGACAAAATCTAAAATACAGAAGAGCCTGTTTACCAACTCGATTTGGTTACCCCTGTAATTTCACCGCTGGACGCCAATTTTCGGAAGCAGATTCTGCATACACCAAATTTTCTGATGAATGCACGAGAACGACCGCACAAAGGACATCTATTATACTTTCGTACTTCAAACTTTTGCTTGCGTTGGGCCTTTGCAATTAAGGATTTTTTAGCCAAACTGACCTCCAGATCTCTCTTTGTAATATTAAAAAATTGTGCCTGTTACTTACGGAAAGGCATCCCCATCAGCTTCAAAAGAAACCGCCCTTCCTCATCTGTTTTTGCCGAAGTAACAATGGTAATGTTCAGACCTTTAATCTTATCAATCTTATCGTAATCTATCTCGGGGAAGATGATCTGTTCCTTCACCCCCATCGAATAATTACCACGGCCATCAAACCATTTTGGCGACAGGCCTCTGAAGTCACGTACCCGAGGCAGGGCAATATTGACCAATTTACTCAAAAAACCGTACATTCTGTCTCCACGCAGGGTTACACAGCAACCAATCGGCATACCCTCCCTGAGTTTAAACGTAGCAATTGATTTTTTGGCTTTCGTAACTATAGCCCGCTGCCCAGCTATTTTTGTAAGCTCTTCGACCGCTCCCTCGACTATTTTAGGATTTTGTACCGCCTCACCCAACCCCATATTGAGAACTATTTTCTCTATCTTAGGGATTTGCATCGCGTTTTTATATCCAAACTCTTCTCTAAGCGCGATAACGCACTCATTGTAGTAAAAATCTCTCAACGCACCCATGTATAACTCCTGATGTAGGTGTAAGTCTAATTCATTACCTATGATTTTCTCTCAATGGACTCACCACAGCTTTTACAAAACCGTATCTTAATCCCATCTTCAAGAATCTTCCTGCCAATACGACCAGTCTTAGTACACTCAGGACATATCAACTGGAGATTAGATATATGTATTGGTGATTCCTTCTCAACAATCTGTCCTTGCTGGTTCATTTCTTTCGGCTTGGTATGGCGTTTGATCATATTGACTCTCTCAACCACGGCCTTGTTGGAGTCAGGCATTACTTTAAGAATTTTACCGACTCTGCCCTTGTCCTTCCCAGCAATTACCTCAACCTGATCATTTTTTTTCAGGTATGTTCTACCCTGTCTCATTGTCAATACCTTCTTCAATCAATGTATCTCAGTTCCACGTTATGCATGGAAGGTTAAAGTACTTCCGGTGCTAAGGAAATAATCTTCATAAAACCCTGATTTCGCAACTCTCGGGCAACCGGTCCAAATATTCGTGTCCCTACCGGCTCACCAGAAGGTGCCAGGATTACAGCGGCATTCTCATCAAACTTTATCCAGGTATCATCGGTACGTTTTATCTCTTTGACTGTGCGCACGATAACAGCCTTCATGACGTCACCTTTTTTAACCTTTGCATGTGGAATGGCCTCTTTGACGGTAACAACAATAACGTCACCGATGCGCGCGTATCGCTTCCTTGTCCCACCAAGCACCCGTATACAAAGTACTTTCTTGGCGCCTGAATTATCGGCAACATTAAGGATTGTTTCTGTTTGTATCATAATTTCACCTGATATATCATCAGCAGCTGTTAGAATCGATCAGTAAAAACTGAAAGTTACTCAATTAAACGGCCTGTTCCAATATGGTTCTAACCCGCCACCGTTTCTTTTTGCTAAGAGGTCGACATTCCTCGATAAGAACCGTGTCCCCAATATTGCATCGATTTTCCGGATCATCGGCAAGGTACTTGACACTGGTCTTCAAATATTTGCCATAGAGCTTGTGACGTACTTTGCGCTCAACCAGAACGACAACACTTTTTTCCATTCTGTTGCTGACCACAGAGCCTGTTCGTGTCTTTTTAGATTGTGTATTTTCACTCATAATTTATTCAATTCGAGATGTTGTAATGCATGGAGATTCCATAATCACAAGTATTTTCCGATTGATACTACGATTTAACAGCCTTCTGATTGCTTATGGTAACTATCCTTGCAATATCTTTTCTAATTTTTTTTAAACGGGAGCTATCTTCTAATGGTCTGATGCGATGATGGAAAGAGAGATTCCCCAGTTCCTTTCGCAGTTCTTTGTCTTTTTTTACTAATTCTGCATCGGACATTTTACGAATATCGTCAATTATCATAAAGTGTTCCTCCTTGAAACAACTTTGGTGGCAAAAGGAAGCTTGTTTCCGGCTAGTGTCAAGGCCCTAACCGCCAACTCTTCGTCCACTCCGGCCAATTCATAGAGAATTTTTCCAGGTCGAATTGGAGCTACCCAGTGATCCGGACTCCCCTTACCTTTTCCCATACGAGTTTCAGCAGGCTTTTTAGTGATTGGTTTATCAGGGAAAACGCGTATCCAAACCTTTCCACCACGCTTAATTTTACGATTGATTGCAATACGTGCGGCTTCAATCTGCTGAGCCGTCATTTTACCACATTCGAGTGCTTTTAAGGCGAACTCCCCAAAAGAGATAGACGACCCGCGATACGCGACCCCGGTCATTCTCCCCTTAAAAACTTTTCTATGTTTTACCTTTTTGGGACTTAACATCATCTACTCCAAATTATAATACTGCTTGTCATCAAGCTACCACCACACTACTGCTGATTCTGGGTAGTATCCTTATCACTCAGTACTTCACCTTTGAAAATCCACACCTTGACGCCAATGATACCATATGTGGTTTTTGCTTCAGCCAATGCATAATCAACATCAGCCCTCAGTGTATGCAGAGGAACTCTCCCCTCTCTTACCCACTCGCATCGCGACATTTCAGCTCCACCCAACCTTCCGGAACAGGAGATCTTAATACCTTGAACCCCGAAACGCAAGGCAGAGCTGACTGCCTTCTTCATGGCCCGGCGAAAAGCTACTCGACGAACAAGTTGGGCCGCAATACTCTCAGCAACAAGTTGTGCGTCAGCTTCAGGGCGTCGGACCTCCTGAATATCGATTGTAACTTTCCTGCCAACAAGCTTCTCGATATCTTTTTTCAGGATTTCAATCTCCGCACCTTTTTTGCCGATCACAATACCAGGTCGTGCTGTGAAGAGTTTTGTCCGTACCTTATCACCGGTACGTTCAATAATTACCTTAGACAATCCGGCATGGTTAAGCTTCTCCTTAAGAAACTTTCTGATCTTCTGATCTTCAATGAGATAAGTAGAATACTCCTTATCAGCATACCAGATTGAATCCCATGTCCGCGTAATGTTCAGTCTCAGTCCTAATGGATTAACCTTCTGCCCCAAAACAGTCCTCCAAATATTACTTTGTTCAATTTTTATCGTGAGCGAAAATACAATAAATATGTATTCCTATCATATAAAAATTAATTCTCACCAAGAACGACGGTAATGTGGCTTGTCCTCTTGATGATCCCTGTTGCACGTCCCATCGCTCTGGGACTAATTCTCTTTAAAGAGGGGCCGCCATCAATCATAATCTTTTTAACAATAAGATCATCTACATCGACCTGATCGTTCTGGGTAGCATTGGCTACGGCAGATTCTATGACCTTGCGCAGTATCCCTGCCCCTTTCTTGGGCATAAACCGAAGGATAGTGAGTGCTTTATCAACTTCCATCCCTCTTACCACATCAGCGACCAGACGTGCTTTTTGTGGGGATATTCTAATGTATTTCCCTACGGCTTTTGCTTCCATAGCGCTACTCCTAGAGAGTCCTACCAGATACCTGAAGTGACTAAATTATTTTTTGCCTTTTTTGTCGGCTGTGTGACCATAAAAAGTTCGAGTAGGTGAAAACTCTCCCAATTTATGCCCAACCATGTTTTCCGAGACAAAAACAGGAATGAATTTTTTTCCGTTATGTACAGCAAAAGTAAGGCCTACCATCTCAGGAATTATATCAGATCGCCTTGACCAAGTTTTGATGACCTTACGAGAGCCGCTATCTATTGCCTGCTCGACCTTTTTCATGACGTGACCGTCAATGAATGGCCCTTTTTTAATTGAGCGTGCCATACTTTACTCCTTGCAATTTATGATCTTTTCTTGACAATGAATTTATCAGAAGACTTATTCTTGCGGGTTTTGTACCCCTTTGTCGGAAATCCCCAAGGGGTGCAGGGATGACGTCCGCCTGAACTTTTTCCTTCACCACCACCCATCGGGTGGTCTACAGGATTCATCGCCACACCACGTACATGCGGTCTATTGCCCATCCATCGAGCACGTCCAGCCTTTCCAAGCTTTTGACTCTCATGTTCCCGATTTCCGACTTGACCAATGCATGCCCGGCAGAGTTTGTTGAATTTCCGAACCTCGCCTGAGGGCAAACGAACAAGGACATACTGTCCTTCTTTAGCCATCAATTGAGCTGATGTTCCGGCGCTGCGAACCAACTGCGCTCCCTTACCGATTTTCATCTCAATATTGTGAATGACCGTACCCAGAGGGATATTGATCAACGGCAAACAGTTACCTGGCTGAATGTCGACATTTTCGCCGGCCACAACCTGATCCCCAACTTTTATACCATCAGGCGAAAGTATATAGGTTTTTTCACCATCAAGATAACTTAGAAGAGCAATATTTGCGGATCTATTTGGATCGTATTCTATTGTTAGAACCTTGGCAACAATATCAGTCTTGTTTCGTTTGAAATCAATAATGCGGTATTTCCGCTTATGACCACCACCAATGTGGCGAGATGTCACGCGTCCATAATTATTTCTTCCGCCGGTCTTGGAAAGACTTGCCACGAGACTCTTTTCAGGTCCGTTTTTAGACAACTCTGTACTCTTAGAAGACACATGGTGTCTCTTTCCGGCTGATGTTGGTTTATATGTCTTGATAGCCATGATTTCCCAATCGCTCCATCATCTTTTAATTAGATAGAATCTTAAAAAAAAATGTCGATGCACGTAAATTTTTAAATAAATGATTTACAGTTCATCAGCAAAGTTAATCTTACCTTCTGACAGAGTCACATATGCCTTTTTCCAGTCTCTGGTAAAGCCTACGGTTTTTCCAACTCTTTTCTGTTTTCCGTGCATATTTGCAGTCTGCACATTCTTAACCTTGACATTGAACATCTGTTCGACTGCAATTTTGATCTCTATTTTGTTCGCTTCTGTACGAACCTTGAAAACAATTTTACCGTCTTCTTCCTGCAACAAATTGGCCTTTTCTGTGAGTCGCGGCCCAATAAGCACACTGTATAAATTTTTCATGCAAGCAACCTCTTTTCAAGGTTTTCTATTACAGGCTGCAGCAGGATGAGCTTTTTGTGCAGTAGAATGTCGTACACATTAAGTCCATCTGTTGGCAATACCTTATAGCCATTTACGTTTCGTGCCGATTTGTGCAAATTTCCAGACGCGCTGTCTACAATGATTAGCCCGTTTTCAACATCCAGAATATTCATCACATTTACGAAATCCTTGGTCTTGATGGTTTCCATTGTGAAACTATCAAGAACAACTAGATTCCCTTCCTGCAACCGTGCACTCATAGCCATGGCCACAGCCTGCTTTTTCACCTTACGATTAAGCTTGAAACTATAATCTCTTGGTTTTGGACCAAAAATCACACCACCACCCCGCCATAGAGGAGAACGCCGGCTTCCAGCTCTGGCTCGGCCGGTACCTTTCTGTTTCCATGGTTTAGCCCCACCACCTCTCACCTCAACCCGTGTTTTAGTGCAGGCAGTTCCAGCTCTTCGAGCAGCACGCTGCATGCGAACAACATCATGCAACAAATACTCTTTGACTTCCAGATTGAATATGCTGTCATTCAATTCAATCTCGCCAACCCTTTCGTTTTTGGTGTTAACTATACTTACAGTTGACATTCTTATCTCCTTGAACCTGATCTAGTTCCGCTCACATTTATTTTGAATAAATTTTCAGCAGGCCATTTTTAGCCCCCGGAACAGGTCCTTTCAATAGCACTATGTTCTCTTCAGAGCGGACATCGACAACAACAACATTTTTAGTCAAAACTGTGTCATTGCCCATCCTGCCCGGCATTTTTTTACCTTTCACGACACGACTTGGCCAAGCACTACAGCCGATGGAACCTGGCGCCCGATGGTGCGTTGAACCGTGTCCAGCCCCACCACCTTTAAAACCATGACGTTTGATAACACCCTGAAAACCGTGCCCCTTACTAGTTCCTTGTACATCAACAGTGACACCGATTTTTAAAAGAGAATCCAGAGCAATATCCTGTCCCATCTTGTACTCGGAAGGGTCTGTAACCCTGAATTCCTGAATATGATAGTATCCTTCCGCACCTGCCTTTTTAACATGGCCTGCCAGAGGTTTATTCATTCGTGATGCTTTTTTTTCTGCAAAACCCACCTGAATGGCATTGTATCCATCATTGGCTTGAGTTTTAACTTGCAGTACTTTGCAGGGACCAGCTTCAACCACAGTTACAGGAATGACAGTACCCATTTCATTATAAATTCGGGTCATCCCTATTTTCTTCCCCAATATACCCATTGTCTTTGGCATAATATTACCTGATGCTTCAATTAACTTAGCTGTTCCCGCCATCTAGGGCAGTTTTATCTCAACATCGACACCCGCGGATAATTCAAGCTTCATCAGCAGATCTATTGTCTGCTGGGTAGGCTCGAGGATATCCAATAAACGGCGATGGGTTCTCATTTCAAACTGCTCTCGAGATTTTTTATCAACATGCGGTGAACGGAGAACACAAAATTTATTCACAGATGTTGGCAAAGGAATCGGTCCAGCTACAGCAGAGCCTGTTCTCCTTGCTGTATCAACAATTTCAGATGTTGATTGATCTAGCAGTTTGTGATCATAAGCTTTTAAGCGAATTCGTATTCTTTCTGT
>JAUYSF010000330.1 GCA_030696435.1 Desulfoprunum sp.
GAGGAAGGTTAATATGGGAACTGTACTAAATATTGCACCAGTTTCCCGCATAGAAGGACACGCAAAAATTGCCATCCATCTTGACGATGCCGGCAATGTTGAAGATGCATTTCTGCACATTCAGTCCCTGCGCGGGTTTGAAAAATTCATCGAGGGTCGGCCTGCTGAAGAGGTCCCTCGTATCGTCAACAGGATCTGCGGTATCTGTCCGTGGATGCATCATATGGCCTCCAACAAGGCCGTTGATGGGGCCTTCGGAGTCACCCCGACCCCGACCGGCTACAAACTGCGTGAGATGTGCCAGGTAATGGCCCATATCAACGACAAGATTCTGCATTTCTTCTTCCTGGCCGCCCCGGACTTTGTCCTCGGACCGAATGCCGACTATGCCGTACGTAACGTTATCGGTGTGGTTAAGGCAGCGCCGGAACTGGCGACCCAGGTGGTCAAGATGCGTCAGCTCGGTCAGATGATGCTTGATAAGTTTGCCGGTAAGGCCATTCATCCGATGGCTGGTGTGGTCGGTGGATTTGCCAAGCCGATGATCGAATCCGAGCGTCAGGAACTGCTGGCCGGTACGAGAACTCTGCTTGATTTCGCCTGCTACGCCCTGGATTTTGCCAAGAATAATGTCTTTGCCAAGTACATGGATACCATCGGCACCCTGGGCGTGATCACGACCGGCTTTCTCGGTACCGTCGACCGGGCGGATGGTTCATTTCGGCTCTACGATGGCAAGCAGCGACTGATGAAGGCTGACGGGAGCTACGTCGACTTCGAAGGCGTTGATTACGCTGATTATCTGGGCGAGCATGTGGAGCCCTGGGCGTACTCGAAGATGCCGTATGCCAAGTCCTGGAATGAAGGGTTCGACATGAACCTTGATAACCCGAAGGGCATCTACCGGGCCAATACCCTGGCTCGTATCAACGTCTGCGACAAGATGTCCACCCCGAAGGCCCAGGCGGCCCTTGAGGAGTTCCGGGCAGCCTTCGGCAGACCTGCTCAGGCTACCCTGCTGTACCATTATGCCCGTCTTATCGAGCTGGTCTATGCCTGCGAGCGGACCATCGAACTGCTTGAGTGGGAAGGCATCACCGATACCAATGTTCGGGCCAAGGTTGAACCCAAGGCCGGCCGCGGCGTCGGTATCGTCGAGGCCCCACGCGGCACCCTTATTCACGACTATACCACCGACGAGAATGGTTGTATAAAGAAGGCCAACCTTATTGTCGGCACTACCCACAATATCGCGCCGATGAATATGAGCGTGAAACAGGCTGCTACGTCCCTGATCAAGAACGGTGTGTACAACGAGGGCCTGTTGAATCAGGTGGAAATGGCCGTGCGCGCCTACGACCCCTGAATGTCTTGCGCTACCCACCGCCTGGATGGCGGCATACCAATGGCAGTTAGCATCATCGATGCACAAGGACAGGAAGTAGACAGGATTATCAGTTAAGTGACGTGAAATCCCGCAGCTCTATTCTTCGAGATACATCGGAGAATAGAGCTGGAGTTACAAAGGCGGCGGCTGTAGGTCTGAAGTTCGATCGCCTTTTCCTGCTTTTGAGATGATGATTGTGTATATTTTATATTTAGAGTGTATAATATATTATGTGATTTGATATCTCTCGGGAATATTCTCTATTCAACGTGAGGAGACTGCAATGACAGATTCAATAGAAAATGTAAAACGGCATCAGGTTCGGGCTGAAAATCCAAGCGGTGCATGTGGCTATATCGAACACATGACGATTGATGAGCTGAAGGCCCGGGCTGTTGGTGAAGAATTTGATGCAACCTGCCCGGCATGTGGCATGTTTCATCTCACAAAAGATGAGATTGATAAGATCAACAGTGAAAAAATTTCTGATTCCAAGAGTTTCGCCGATATGAGGGAGCAGGCTGAAGAGTCCTGAATCCCGAGTTAGCCCTGCAAAGCCCCCATTTCACCTCGAGAACACCTGGTCGGTGGCCTCTTTGTGGTATCTTGGGCAATGCTGTTTGACCTGGATGGGGCCCTCTGTGGCTCCATCTTTTTTTTTATAGAAGGTTTATTAGCCTATGAAAGCCTGCAAAAAGAATGTGAACCCGCCCTCTGCCCAAGATTTGCTCAGGGAGTTGCAGCACATCGTTGACAGGCCGATCAGGATTATGGTGGTTTGCGGCACGCACAACCGGGCGATAATGCGTTATGATCTGAGGGGTAAATTGCCCATCAATCTTGAGCTGGTGGCAGGGCCGGGCTGTTCCGTCTGTGTTATGCCCGCCGGCCATGTTGACGTTTTCGTCAAGATCGGCATGCAGCCTGATGTGATCACTGTCACCTGTGATGATCTACTGCAGGTACCGGGGACGCGTGATTCTCTGGCCTCGATCAGGGCCAAGGGTGCTCGCGTCGAGGTTATTTCTGCTCCTCAAGAAAGTTTGGAAATCGCTAAAAACAACCCGGATAAGATCGTTGTCTATCCGGCGGTAGGCTTTGAGGCAACCGCGCCGAGTATTGCCGAGACCATCCTTGATGCCGCCCGCCAAGGCATTGAAAACTTCTGTGTCATCCCCTCTATCCGTCTCCTGCCGCCTACCCTTGACTCCCTTTTGTGCGATCCGGATTGGAATGTCGACGGTCTTCTGTGCTCCGACCATATAAATTCCCTTTCAGATACCGAGGCCTATACCCATCTTGCCAGAAAGTATCACCTGTCCTGTTGCATTGCCGGATTTGAACTCGAGGATATTCTCAGTGGCCTGATCAATATGGTCAAACAGATCAAAAAAGGGGTTTCGCAGCTCGACAATCTTTCGACGGTTTTATACTCCCGAGAAGAATATTCCAAGGCCAAGGAGATGGTGGCGGAGGTGTTTTTCACAATCGACACTATCTGGCGGGGGTTGGGCATCATTGAAGAGAGTGGCTTTGTGATCCGTGACGAACTCTCGCTCTACGATGCAACCAAGCGTTTTAATATCCGTCTGTCGGATGAGGAAACACAGTGCCAGTGTTTCTGCGGCATGATCATGGCGGGCCGTGGTCTGCCACCGGACTGCCCGGACTTCGCCAAAGGATGTACCATCAAGCACCCGATCGGTCCCTGTATGCTTTCTAGTGAGGGGATCTGCGCCTCTTACTTCAAATACACGATGGAAGAGGCCAAGGCCGTTGATTGAAACCCGGCCCGACCCAGAATCTGCTTGAGCATATTGGCTTCAATAAAAAATCAGCTTTAAAGAAAGCGTAAAAGGAGACAGGTCCGTGCACGAATTTTCACTTGCTCAAGGGCTTCATGGACAGCTTCTTGACCTGGCCCGAGAGCATGGGGTCGAAAAAATTCTCAAGGCCGAAGTCAGAATCGGCAGCAATGCAGGGGTGGTTGAAGAATCTTTTGTCTTTGGCTTTAACGTAGTGGCAGGGCAGGATCCAAAGACCACCGGTATGGAACTCATTATCAGCCGCGATGAAGGCAGAGATCTTATTCTCATGCAGGTCCAGCTCCAGTAATTCCATCTCACTCAAATCAGCACATCTGGAAACAGCACAGGTTTTGGGCCGCAAGGTCTGAACTTACGAGTTCCCCCAGATATCATCTTTTTCCGGCTCAAAACGCAGAACAAATTCTGTCCAGGCAAAGGACGTTTTTTCAATCTCGCCGCCGACAATTTTTTGGCGATCGGCCACCGTCTCCCATCGTGGTCGTATCCTCAACTTAAAATGGCCACCCTGTCCATCAATAACAACCGTAAGATATTCCACATGGGAATTCATCTTTGACGGGATATCATCAATGGCCAGGCCGAATCTGGAAATATCGTGCACTCTTCCGGGGAAAAATCCCCTGCCATCGGAAATATCAGCAACCATACCTGTTAATGCCATTCGTGGATGTCTTCGTTTGTTCATGCCGTCACCTGCGTACGATGTACGTCATTTGAGTTTTCGGCTCGCCTCGGCCGGAGTTACAATTGAACATCAAGAGTAATAAGAATTGATGTCACTTCTATTTATTTATATGCACGACATGAGCAAATGGCAAAGAAGATTTCTCTGCTAGAGATTCTGGGCGCAACAAACGAGAATGACAGGATGAAAAAATCGGCCTTAGGAAGATACAGCCGGAAGAGATCTGAACAACGCGCATCTGCAGTCAGTCAATCTATAAAGCTGAAATATCCAATAGGTTGGATTGGCGATATATGTCGAGTTATCAA
>JAUYSF010000372.1 GCA_030696435.1 Desulfoprunum sp.
TTACTGAAGGCGGTATCGGGCATAACCTCAAAACCACGGTTGATAATCGAGATGGTGCCGGCCATCACCACTTCATTGCAGATGCGCGTACAGCGGCCGCAGACGATACATTTGTTCGGTTCATAAGTGATGAAGGGGTTATCCTGGCGGATCGGCAACTGCCACTGCTCACCCGGATATTTGTCGAGCCTGGCTCCATAGGTGTAGGCCAGATCCTGCAGGCCGCAGCTTCCAGCGGCTTCGCAGCACATGCAGTCATTGGGATGGTTGGAGAGCAGGAGTTCGAGAACGGTCTTGCGCAGTCGGGTCAAACGAGGGGTCTCTGTCGTGATTTCCATCCCGGCCTCGGCAGGGGTGGTGCAGGAGGCCAGAGGTCTCGGCACACCTTTTATTTCAACGATACAAAGGCGACATCCACCGTAGGGTTTGAGCCGCTCATCATGGCAGAGGGTCGGCAGCGGGATTTTGGCCTCCCGGCATACTTCAAGAATCGTTTTTCCTTTGTTAAAATGAATTTCCTTGCCGTTGATCACAATTGTCGGATGACTGTTCATCGGTCTACTCCCTGTTTTGGTAATCCAAGAGAAGTTGAGATGGTTGCAAGTCTGACGATACAGGCTTCATGATGGACAAAATCGTACTACTGCAGTCGGCTATTTTCATCACCTGGATCTGCGCTGACGATCATTAACTGTAAATGACAAGAATTCGGATGAGCGCTGTTCGATCTGAAGTGAACGTGATATGTGTGCATGATCCATTGACACGTTATGTACGAGATTGTATGTATAAGAAAAAAAGTACGTATTGATGCATGGAGGTGTCCCTTATGGCCAAGAGAGTGACTGTCAGCATTCCGGATATGCTGCATGAAAAAATGGAAAAATGGCGAGAATCGTTCAATCTCTCCAAGATGTTTCAGGATGCGGTGATGGAGGCTATCCAGAAAAAGGAGGACTTTCAGAAACGTATCCGGGAGGATCTCGACCTGCAGGAGATCATCGAGCGTCTGCGCAACGAGAAGGCCAGATCGGAAGGGGATTTTTTTGATTCAGGCAGGCGCGACGGCCTGCTCTGGGCCCGATCAGCCCATTATGATGACCTCATGTATGCCCTCGACTGGGACGATGTCGACAATGCCGTCAAAGACCAGATCCTCGGCGGATTCTTTCAGGAAAAGAGCAAGAACAATAAGCTTCTGGAGGCCCGCCCGGATGGGCTCAGCGAGTCGTTTCGAGTCTATGTCAAGGGCTGGAAGAGTGGTATCGAGCAGTTTTGGAACGAGATACAGGAAAAGCTGTAATCTTTCCTGGTGGATTTTTTGATAGGCGATTGGCAGAAAAAGGGGAGGGCGAATGGGCACCATCGGGAAAATCCTAGGGATTGATGCAGGTTCGGTGGCCGTGGGCCTAGCCGCGGTGAATGCCGACGGGAAGATTGTCCGGACGGCCTACCGTGTTCATCATGGCGATGTTAAGGGAACACTCCTGCAACTTCTGGCGGAGTTCGATCTCCCGGAAATCTCTTTCATTGCGGCCACCGCCTCGGCGCCCCGGTTTCTCATGATCCGGAAACGGTACAATAATGAAATAGCTGCAATCACCGCCGGTAAATATCTGCATCCCGGCATGAGGGGAATGCTTCTGGTTGGTGGTGAAAAATTCAGCTTTGCCACCTTCGATGAGGATGGGCATTTTCTTGGCAGTGCCTCCAATACTTCATGCGCCGCCGGCACCGGCAGTTTTCTCGATCAGCAGGCCGAAAGGCTCAGTCTCTCAGGGATTGAGGAGCTCAGTGAAAAGGCCTGTGCCAGTTGCGGAGCATGTCCGCAGATAGCCTCGCGCTGTGCAGTTTTTGCCAAGACCGATCTCATCCACGCCCAGCAAGAGGGCTATCAGCTTGGCGAGATAAGTGATGGACTCTGTCAGGGGCTGGCCAAAAATATCGTTGATACCCTGTCGCTCTCCCATGGGCTTGAGGGAGAGGTGGTTTTCTGTGGTGGGGTTGCCAAAAACCAGGCTGTGGCTCGCCATATTACCGCACTTTCCGGTCTTTCGCTGACCATCCCGGAAAATGGTCATGTCTATGGGGCGATAGGGGCCGCTCTGGCCCTGGCCGAGGAACTCTGCAACGGCTTGGAGGAAGAGCTGCCGCATGTTGTCCTGAAAAATCCGGAAGATCTTCTGCTGCCTGTGCCGCAGAAGGCGAGGGCCTATTACTATCCGCCGTTGCAGTTGCAACTCTCCACCTTTCCTGATTTTAGCAGTGAAGAGCAGTATGAGTACAGCGCTGAGGGGCAATTGCCTGTCGAGGTTGATATCTATCAGCAGCTTGACGGTGGAGTTCTGCAGGAAATCTATCTTGGGGTCGATATCGGCTCCACCAGCACAAAGGCCGTGCTGCTCGATCGGCGACAGGAGGTGCTGGTCGGCCTGTACACCCGGACTTCCGGTCGGCCGCTTATCGCCGTGCAGAATATTTTCAGGGCTATTGACGATATTGCCGGACGAAAAGACATTTCCTTTACGGTGTTAGGCTGCGGGACCACCGGCTCGGGTCGCAAATTCATCGGCAGACTTATCGGCGCCGATGCCGTCATCGATGAGATCACGGCCCATGCCAGGGCCGCTTGCCAGCTCAACCCCGAGGTCGATACCATCATTGAGATTGGCGGCCAGGATGCCAAATTCACTACGCTCAAGGAGGGTAGGGTCACCTCTTCGACCATGAACAATGTCTGCGCTGCCGGTACCGGCTCGTTTATCGAAGAGCAGGCTGCCAGGCTCGGCTGTCCGGTGCGGGACTATTCCGCCAGGGCCGAGGGGGTCCGGGCGCCGATGACCAGTGACCGCTGTACGGTTTTCATGGAGAGAGATATCAATCATTATCTGAGCGAGGGCTATTCAGTCGATGAGGTCCTGGCTTCCTCCCTGCATTCCGTACGGGAGAATTACCTGCTGAAGGTTGCCACCGAGAAGTATATCGGTTCGACCATCTTTTTCCAGGGGGCAACCGCCAAAAACCGGGCATTGGTCGCCGCCTTTGAGCAACGCCTGGCTAAACCGATCCTCGTCTCTCAATTCTGTCATCTCACCGGGGCCCTGGGCACTGCCCTGATTCTCCACGATGAACGGCAGGGCGAAAAAAGCACGTTTGCCGGGTTTGCGCTTCACAAAAAAGAGATAGCAATCACCGGCGAGGTCTGTGATCTCTGCAGCAACCACTGCAAGATCAGTGTCGCGGAAATCAGCGAATCCAAGGTGGCCTACGGCTTTCTCTGCGGTCGGGACTATGCCGACAAGGGCTATGTCGGCCGGAACAACGGGGCGATCAATCTGTTACAGGAACGAGGCAAGGCCAGTCGTTTCCGGCCCGAGGCCCGGCCAGGCAAAAATATCGTTATCGGTCTGCCCGCCGCAGTCCATATGGTGGAGGATCTGAGCTTTTGGCAGAAATTCTTCGATCTTCTGGGCATACAAACGGTATCAAGTGAGCGATACAGCGAGGGATTGAAGACCGGCAAGTCGATCAGCCGGGCCGAATTCTGCGCCCCTATTGCCGCTATGCATGGACACGCAGCCTGGCTGTTGGAGCGAGCGGATTATGTCTTCTTGCCACTCTATCTTGAAAATAAGAACAAAGAAGCCCGACGCCAGTACTGCTATTATACCCAGTTTATCTCCTCTCTGACCTCGCTGGCCCTGGAAGGCGGGCAACAACGCATCCTTCGGCCGGTGATAAAATACCTCTATACCTCTTTTCATACCAAAATACAGCTGTATCGCATGTTGAAAGAGATCAGCAGGAACCCGGTTAGTTTTTTTGAAATATCGATGGCCTATGATCGGGCAGGCGACTACGACCGTGTCTGCCGGCGCACATTCAGGGAGATCTACCAGGAGTGGGCCGGCCTCTCCCCAGATATCAGGGTGGTCTTTGTTGGTCGGCCTTACACCGTCCTCTCGCCGGGCCTCAACTGCGGCATACCGGAGATCTTCGCGGGTCTCGGAGTGAACGCCTTCTATCAGGATATGCTGACCTATGAGCCGCAGCAGGTAGCAGCTCTGAGACCCCTTCTCCAGGAACTGCACTGGGAGTATGCCTCGAAGATCCTTGAGGCCACGGCAATCATAGCAGGGCAGGAAGGGGTCTATCCGGTCTATATAACCTCCTTTAAATGCTCGCCCGATTCCTTTGCAGTCGAATATTTCAAAGCCATCATGGAGGCCCATAATAAACCCTATCTTATTCTGGAACTCGATGAGCATGATTCGACTGTCGGCTATGAGACCCGGATCGAAGCAGCGGTCAGGGCCTTCCGCAATCATCGCTCCCAGGTGCGCAAGGCACCCGTGCCAATCGATTTCAGTTCCGTCAATCCGCACTTTGAAAAGGGACTCACGAGGAAAAATGTGGTTTTCCCGAACTGGGATCGTCTCACCTGCAGCCTCTTGGTTGCCACCTTGCGGCGAGAAGGCTATAACGCCATTCTCATGGAGGAGAGTGAACAGTCCATCCGCAAGAGTCTCAAGTATAACACCGGCCAGTGTATTCCCCTGAACGCTATCGCCCAAGGCTATATGGATTGTATGACCGCCAACATGTTTGATCCCGCCGAGACAGTGCTCTGGCTGAATCAATCGACCTTGGCCTGTAATATCAAACTCTATCCTCACCATATCAAGCAGATCCTGAGGGAATGCGGGGGTGGCATGGAGAAGGCCGGGGTCTTTATCGGGCAGTTGTCTTTTTCCGATATCTCGCTCAAGGCAACGATGAATGCCTATTTTGCCTATATGCTGGGGGGGATGCTGCGCAAGGTGGCCTGCAGGATCAGGCCTTATGAAATGGAAGAGGGCCTGACGGACAGGGTTTTAAACAAGAGCATCAGTATTCTAGCCGATGCCTTTGAGGGCAAGCGGGATAAAGAGGATGCCCTGGCCGAGATCATCTCTCATTTTGAATGGATAGAGACACGGCCAGAGGTACGGCCCAAGGTGGCAATATTTGGGGATCTCTATGCCCGTGACAACCGGGTCATGAATCAGGATCTTGTCCGTTTTATTGAGAAAAACGGTGGAGAGGTGATTACCACGCCCTACAGTCATTATGCCAAGATGATTGCCACTTCCTATTTCCGCAAATGGTTCAACGAGGGGAAATATCTCGATGTCCTGTCCCACCGGACACTGCTCGCCACCATGACCCAGATGGAAAAGGCCTATTATCGCATATTCAGTCGCATTCTGGGTGAGAATGAGCCCGAGTACACGGACAAGCCGGAGGACATTCTTGCTGAGTATAATATCTCTCTTGAAAATACCGGTGAGTCAATGGATAATATATTGAAAATACATTATATAAAAAAGAATTATCCCGATGTGGCCCTCTTTGTTCAGACGAGTCCGGGCCTTTGCTGTGCTTCTCTTATCACCGAGGCGATGAAGGATACCATTGAGAAAAAGACCGGTGTTCCCGTCGTTTCCGTGACCTATGACGGCACTGGCGGCTTCAAGAATGATGTGGTTATTCCGTATCTCAGATATCCCCGGAAGAAGGAGGGAATCACCATGGATCCGACAGTCACCCATCTACAGACACCTTGAAGAGAAGACGCCAATCTGCGATTCCATTTCCAAATCAAGCGTTAACTTCATCGACGACGCTGTGCGCTAGCCTTCTT
>JAUYSF010000460.1 GCA_030696435.1 Desulfoprunum sp.
AGGAAATCGGAGATAAGAGAAATGACTTTTGTCACAGGTATTTTCTGATAATCGCCAGATGACGATTGACAACACCGCCCTGAATGTCGATGTATGCTCGGGCCAGATCGCCTATCTTCCGCCTCTGTTCCTCAGATGAAAACAGCATGATTAAGGCTTGTTTGAGTGATGTTTGATCGACGACTTCTATGGCCCCTCCAGCCTGCAAAAGATCCAGACGTATTTCAGCAAAATCATCCATGTGTGGGCCAAAAACTACAGGAATTCCTCCACTGGCTGCCTCTATGGGATTGTGGCCGCCCTGACAGACCAGGCTGCCACCGACAAAGGCAACGTCAGCGAGGGAATACAACCCGGGCAGCTCGCCCATGGTATCCAGGATGAGCAAGTCGGCATACCCAGTCTGTGGCTCTGATCTGTATTGCCAAGACAGATCAGTGGCTGCGGCAAGTTGGCCGATTTCTGCCCGTCTCTTCGTATTCCGTGGGGCGATGATGAGAAAGAGGTTGCTGTACATTTTTTTCAGTGCCGCGTACACCGAAAGGATGATATCTTCCTCACCTTTATGGGTTGAGCCGGCAAGAAAAACCCGACTGTTGGGTGGGATGCGTTGCGACAGCTCTTGTAGGTTGCGCTGAGAGGTCTGCAAGGATGTATCGTATTTAAGATTCCCCAGACAATGCAGGGATTCAGGCTTGACCCCGAACTGTGTCATCGTCCTTTTATCATTGTCGGTCTGCATGCAGAGATGGGAAAATGACTGAAAAAGTGGCCTGAAAAAGAAGGCGAATTTTTGATAGGAAGACGCCGATTTTTGGGATATCCGCCCGTTCACCAGGATGGTTGGGACCTTTTTTCGCTTGAGGGTTTGCAGCAGGTTCGGCCAGAAGTCTGTTTCTACGAGGATAAAGAGATCTGGTTGTATGACCTGGATGTAGTGGCATACAGTGAGGCGGAGATCCAGAGGAGAAGGGATGACTTTCTCAACCAGAGGGCCGAGAAGAGTGGTTGCAACCTGCAAGCCCGTGCGGGTTGAGACGGTAAAAATTATCCTGAGGTGCGGGAATTCTTTTCGCAGTCCGGCAACAAGGGGATACGCCGAAGAAACCTCACCTACTGAAAGGGCATGTATCCAAACAGTTTTATGAGTTGAAAGGACTGGCCTGAGCTGCTGTCGCAGGCCAAATCCCAGTCGGTTTGGAATGCCTTTGCGGTATTTGGGGTTGAGCACGATCAGGAGAATGAGGGCCGGCCAAGTGAGCACCAGCAAGAGAAGTTGACAGAAATTGTAGAATGCAATCATAGATGGTTATCCTTGTATAATTTCGGGATACTACCATAGTGGAGCCTGTATGAAAAGGCCAAGAAGATCGAGAAGAGGGCGGGTTTGATAAAAACGGGCCTGGAGAGGAAAAAAGAATGAACATTATCCTTGTAACGGCGACAGAAGTCATCGATCAGCAGATTATTCTGAATGATCATCGGGCCGTTCATATTATAAAGATACTTCAATCCGAAGTTGGGGACAGTGTTCGGATCGGCATCATCGATGGCGGGAAGGGGACCGGGTTGGTGGTCGAGGTCTGCAAAAAACGTCCCTTTTTCGTAAGGCTTGCCGTGCAGATAAGCGATTGCGCTACCGTCCCCGTACCGGAAATAGATCTGATCCTGGCTCTGCCTCGCCCCATCATGCTGAAGCGCATTCTGACACAGGTTGCAGCCCTTGGTATTGGCAGGATTTTCCTCATTCATGCCAACAGGGTTGAAAAAAGTTACTGGGAGTCAGGCCTTTTAGGGGAAGATCAGTGTCGCGAATATCTTCGGCAAGGTTTGGAGCAGGCTATAGACACCAGAATGCCTCAGGTGGAAATGCACAGGAGATTTAAGCCATTTGTCGAGGATGTTTTGCCGGAAATCAGCAGCGGATACCTTCTTCGTCTTCTGGCGCATCCTGACAAACATTCAAACCTCGCCGAGGTCTGTGCGGGTGGTCTGGGGCGTATCCTCTTGGCGGTGGGACCCGAAGGAGGCTGGCTGGATTTTGAGGTTGAGATGTTTCAGCGGCAGGGTTTTTGCTGCTGGTCACTCGGTGAGCGGATTCTCAAGGTCGATACAGCAGTTGTTGCCCTTCATGCCCAGATTACGGCTATGAAGGAGTTTCTGAAAGGAAAAATGAAAAGGGATTGTGCTTGAGGGGAGAATGCAAGTTCATTGTATGAACATATCAATGCTTAACAGCAGAAAAATACGGAAGAAAAAAAATTGCATTGAGAGGACAATGGCAGGCCTCTCAATGCAATTCAACACGTGGATTCAGGAGATATTGAGCTCGGAAATTCTTGGGACAGATTCCCATAAGCTGGCACTCAATAGTATATTGTTACCTGCCTACTCCTATTACCCGCATTAGCGCAGATAAAAACTCCGCCGTGGGATGTCCAGGTTTCAAAATTTCTGAATGAACCGCCACCAGCTCTATAAATAAAGTTACCACTTGTGAATCTTTTAGAGGTATTCGGTATAGTTACCGACCAACCATTAGAAAAGACAACTTTGATCGTTTTTCCGAATGCGGTGCCTTTTTTGCCGATTCTGAAAGTGGTTCCGCCACCTCTGCTTTTTGGTGCTGAGCCTGTGCTGGAGTACGTTTCTTTATGGCTGAAAGCGGCCGTATCGGTTGTGACCTTGGATGGATCATCACCGGTGCCAGTAGTTGCATCAGTCTTATCATCGCTGCTGCCGCAACCATTCAAGAATAAGGCCAGTAAAAGGATGGAAAATAAACTGCAGATTCTCTTCATCGA